>JAQTTF010000082.1 GCA_028710915.1 Minisyncoccota bacterium
TGAAACCTAGGGACTCTGCCACACTGGAAAGTGTTACCGCATTCACAAGCGATGCTCTGTAAGAGGTAAGATCACCTTCTTGGTTGTCGGGATATTTATGATAGAGATATTCGGTAACAATGAGCTCAAGCACGGCGTCTCCCAGAAATTCGAGCCGTTCGTTGTGAGCCATTTTAAGAGAGCGGTTCTCATTCAAGTAGGAACGATGAACGAAGGCCTGCTTCAGAAGGTCCTTGTCTAGAAAGGTAACGCCTATTTTGTTTTCGAATTCTTTCAAATCCATGGGATAAACAATAGAATAATAGAAGGATAGAAAAATAAAAAGATTAAAATTAAAAGCTTAATGAGTCCAATATTTCTATATTTCTATTTTTTAATTCGCCGTTCTTCATTTTCTATTCTTCTATTTTTATATTTTTCTATTTCTGTTTTAGCAAAATGTTCACCGCTTTGGTAATAATTGGTACGAGATCGTCGTAGAGCGTGAGCTCGCCAATTTTTTCAAGAGGAAACCATTTTGCATCATCCAGCCCGCCAAGTTTTTGGAGTTTTAATTGTTCAAACGGAGAAGTACATTCTGCAAGGAAATAAACAACTGATTTTCTGATCTTTTTCTTCTCTTTGTTGTAGGTAATGTAGGAATTCTCGCCAAGCTTTTCTTTGATATCAATATCGACTCCCATTTCTTCTTTGATCTCCCGACAAGTTGCTTTTTCATCGTCCTCGCCTGATTCAAGTTTGCCTTTTGAAAGTGTCCAGTGCTTGAAAATATCATGGACAAACGCGAGATACATCTGCTTGCCTTTTTTCATATAGACGACCGCTCCGCCAAGCTTTTCAATCGGCGCTTTATCGTCCGGGACCTCATCTTTTTTCTTTTTTGACGTCTCGTCTTTCCCCGGCTCACCAAGTTCTTTATAGACCGCTCCCAAAACGCCGTTTACAAATTTGCCAGACGTCTCTCCGCCGAATGTTTTTGCAAGTTCGATTGATTCGTTGATAGCGACTTTTGCCGGCACTTCTCCCCGATCCGAGAAAAGGAGTTCGTAAAGGCCGATGCGCAAAATATTCCTGTCCACAATCGAAATTTTATCTATCGGCCAATCCGGAGCCGCTTTTTCAATGATCGCGTCGATATCTTTTTTCTTTTCGAGAATATGTTGGGTGAGAGATTTCATAAATGAAAAATCTCCCATTCCAGGAGCAAATTCTTCGGCATTTCTTTCCAAGACAGCCGATGCGTCAGAGGCAGGGAGTCCTCTGAAATCCATCTCAAACATGGACTGCATCACTATACTTCTGGAAAGGTGCCTGTTGGCCATTTATAGCTTATTAGCTAAGAACTTCAACCTCGAAACACGAAACAAAACTCAAAAATAGCTTCAAAAACTTACTTTTTTGCTGCTGCTTTTGCTTTCTTTTCTTTCTTGGCAATTTTTGCCAAAACATCTACCACCACCCGGCCTTTATATTTGCCGCAATTGGTGCACATGGTGTGATTCATACGAGAAGCTCCACAATCTGGGCACTTCGATACACGCATCGAAACAAGCGCATGATGTGAGCGCCTATTTCCTGTATGAGCCCGCGTATGTCGCATCCGTACTACCATATTCCGAACAGTATACTCAATTTACAGAAAAACACAACACTTGGGAGATGTGTGAAGCCCTCCCGAACGAGCTTGATGAGGGAGGGCTTTAGGACACTTTACGCGCGGGACTTTGGTCTCTGCGGAGAACGAGATGGCCGAGAAGGGCTTTCGGGAGCGGACTTACTTGCTGTTGTCGCAACCCCCTCTTTCTTTTCCTCTTTCTTCTCGCTCTTCGGCTTTGGGGGCTCGAGTGTGGCGATGAAACGCTGACCCTCGACTTCCCACTCGAACTGGAGCATGCCCCCCTCCTTCTTTCCCGGACCGGTACACCTATCGTCACCGACGGGGATTTTACACAATGACAGCTCATGTCTACTTACCTCCCTTGGAAGCTTGTCCCTGACAGTTACAACAGTGAGGGGATCCTCCCTCAAATCCACTTGTATTACTTCCGGACTAAGACGTAGATTGTCGATTACGCCCTCGATCTCGACCCAACCTACAGTCTTCCAACGAAGCATTCCCCCTTTGAGGCCGGCAAGATCGGCCTCAACTACCTTATGCTCAAGAGCCATACTCCTATCCTCCCTTCTGCGCATTCGCGCCCACGAGACCTGTTCCCCGTTCACAAGGAACTTACCCTTTTGATTATAACAGAGTAAAGCAGAAAAATCCGCAAGAGCGGAAAAGAGCAAAAAAGTGCCCCTCCGGTGAGGAAGGAGGGAGCACAATGCAAACCAGGTTGAGTGGAGCTATTTACGAGCAGACGGAACGTCGAAACGATGACGAAACAGCCTTTGAGCCTTCCCCGAGAAGAATTCGGAGCGATCAACCCTGTTCATTCTCTCGAGAACACGAATCAGCTCGGCAGCTGCCGGCCGAAACGGCTTCTGATCGAAATCCTCGTCTAATCCCACCGCTTTTGGATCCACTTCTCCCACCACTTGTGGAGCAAGAATCAAGCTTGTCATGGCCGTTCCCTCCGTTGGAAGTGAGGACTGGAAAAACTCCAATTAACGTCACAATGTTGCTGGTATCTATTTTATCACTTTATCCACACTTAGCTGTGGATA
>JAQTTF010000027.1 GCA_028710915.1 Minisyncoccota bacterium
AGCCACTCGCCCCTGCGCACTTTTTGGCGATATCCACGCTCAACGTTCTGTTTCAAATTGTCGGAATAATATTTGCTTTGTCCGAACGCCACTTGAAGCATAAAGAGCCCCTGCGGTGTCGGTTCAAACCAAAAGGTCGGAAAGCGCAAAGAAACTATCTTTGAAGTGTCGATAGCATAGATGATGCGTCCTCCGTCAATACTGTTTCGAGCAAGGCGATCAGGATGCCACGCTAAAATACCGACTGGCTCTCTCAAACTCTCGAGGCGCATCATCATTTTCCCGAACACTTCTCGTCCGGGACTTTTTGCGCTTTTCGATTCTTGAAATTCCTCAAGAATTTCAATATTTTCTCTGCTCGCAAACTCACGAAGTTCAAACAACTGCGCCTCAATCGACATCACTTGTTTGTCGTCGTCTTCAGTACTCTTGCGAGCATAGAGAAAATATTTTGGTTTGGACATAAATTGCTTTTGGATTCAAACAAAGCAAGACTATTTCGAGCTCATTTCTTGCATCCCGCCCGCCCTCCGCATTCGCCCGCACCCACACCGCCGGATTCATACCTTCGCCCTACAGCGCGCCTTCGGCGCGCGCCGATTTTTTTCTTCCACCCGATCAAGTTTCTATATATGAACTCATTCTATCATTTGCTCGAACCTTTTTCGAGAATGAGTCCTAATTTCCACACGCCACGCGCGTGGTCGTTTCAAACTACAATGTACGCTCTATAATTCCGTGCCAACTCCAATCTCGTCCGTCCTGCGCGGAGTACCGCGCAGTCCGCCCCCCGCCTCGCCACGAATGCATCCATGCAAATTTTGTTTCGCGCGGATTTCTTTTTTCGGAATGGAGTGGCGGGCGGGGTGGACTATAGAAATATCCTTCTATATAGAATAATGATACAATAATTGCTAGACTATTTGCAACTAACAAGCTGTGAATATGTCTGATATTTCATTTAAATTTGGCAAAAGAGTTAAGGAAATTCGCCTTAAAAAAGATATGTCGCAAGGCGACCTCGCTAAAATTTTAGGCGTACACCCTACTTATATCTCGGGAATAGAGAGAGGAGTTCGGAATATGGCTTTGAGAAACATTGAGAAGTTGGCAAAAGCGTTAGGTGTACCGATTGAAAATTTGATAAGATAATCAATATGAATTTAGTTGATTTGAGAAAAATTAAACCGCTTATTTTTAATAAAAAAGAACTTGAGAATAACTTCAAGAATGGCTTTTTTGACGAAATGATAAAAAGCGAAGATTCTATCGCCTATAAAAAATATAAGCAATACGGCGATGAATTTTTACATCAAATAGATGGCGAGTTTGCTTATGTTTTTTACGATAAAACGTCGGAAGTAATTTTTGCTACAAGGGATTGGATAGGTGAAATGCCACTCCATTATGCAATAAGCGGTGAAAATATATATTTTGCAAATTTCGTTTCCGATCTTTTGGCGAGTTCGCCGGAGCTAAAATATGAGAACGTCGTCGCCGTGAACCGATCTGAAGTAGTTGAGGTAGACGCGAAGACAAAAATTGTACAGAAACATCTTTATTACAATTTCAATAAAGAAAATAACGAGGTTGATTACGACGATTTGAAAAAGGTCGCCAAAAAAATTCACGATTTGCTTTTTGAAGCTGTGAAAATCCGTCTGCCGAAGAATTCCAAAAAAACCGCAATACTGTTGTCTGGCGGTATAGATAGTATGTCCATAGCATACATTGTCAGCGTGTTGAGACCAAATATACCGGCATACACTATTGAAGTGGCTTCGCAACAATCAACTGATTTAACTCGGGCATATGAAATAACAAAAGCCTTCGGATTAAATCACAGAATCATTAATGTTTCGGAGAAAGAAATCATAGACTGTGTGAAGCAAGCAATTTCTGATAGTGAAATATATCATATGTATAATGTTTTTTGTGCGGTCGGTATGCACAAATTAGCGAGTGTTCTAAAAAATGACAAAGTTGATCATGTTTTTACCGGAGAAGGAGGAAACGAAGCGTTTGGCGATTATCACGACTGGATTGTGATTGATCCCAAAACCAAAAAGGAAATTGTCTTGCAAACAACCTCTAAAGATTTTAACGAGCCGGAAGGTCGAGAGGCTTATATTTGGGGCAATTTGATTTCAGAAGCAAAAGGTAGATACAACATTCAGCTTGGTAGCGGGTTAGGAAAACATGGCGGTAGCCGGATGTATAAACCAATGTTTAAACAAGGAATTTATTTACTTAGTCCTTATCTCGAAAAGAGTATTATGAAAATGCTTGCGAACATTCCATCAAAAATCCTTAACGATATAGGTGGCAAGGCTGGATTTATGAGAATAGTGTTTGACGAAGAGGTTAGAGCTGGAAAAATACCTGAAAGATTTTTTATAGTGAAGAAAATCCGTTTTCAGGACGCTTCAGATGGAGGCGAGGGCGGAATTACAGGGACACTCCTTGGTCATGGGTACAACCAAGAAAAACTCATCGAAATATTTAATACGGTTTTTCACGCGCACGTTGAAGCAAGACCTCATTTAAAAGAAACTATACTTATAAAATAATTATGATTATCGCAACCGGTGTTAGGGCGTCTGAGCCAAAATTTTTGATGAAAGAGGTAGCAGCTTTAGATAAAGAAGTTACTCTTTTACATTCACGTACGCTCTATAAAAATGATTACAACGTAAGGCATCGTATAGAATCAACCTTTTTGGACAAAAGTGTTTTAGGCAAAGCAGAATATGTGCCAATGCATTTCAGCCGTTTATCTCAATATTTTGAACAGATGGAGATAGACCTTGCTGTTATGCAGGTCGCATATGACGAAAACCTCGGGTATTCATTCGGGACCAATCCAGATTACAATTTTTATTTTTCGAAAGCAAAAGAAATATGGGTAGAAGTGAACAAACAAATGCCTTGGACTTATGGGCCAAAGTTTCCAGACCATAAAATTACGAAACGAATTGAAGTTGATTATCCTCTGGCCGAGTATTTAAATCCTGTTTCAGAAGACGAAAAAAGTACTCTGGATAAAATTGGTTCCTACATAAACCAATTTATTTCAGAAGGATGTGCCGTACAGCTCGGTATAAGCAAATTACAAAGTACGCTTCAGATTAAACCAAAAATTTCTGTTTATTCTGAAATGATTGGTGATTGGACAATCAATCTGAATGCCAAAAAAATTGTCGGTGGGTTTGGAATGGGTTCGCAAGATTTCTACAAATGGCTTGATCATAATCCAAAAGTTGAATTGCGCCCGATTGGCGATATCACAAATCCTTTATCCTTCGCAAAAGTTCCCAGGCTTGTAAGCATTAACTCTGCTTTAGAGGTGGATCTTTTTGGTCAAGTTGCCAGCGAGAGCTTGGATTACAAACAAATCTCAGGCACTGGAGGCAGTAATGATTTTACTGCAGGGGCGATGGTTTCTAAGGATGGTGTTTCTATCATCGCGATGCCTTCCACTATTTCAGACGGAAAATCAAAAATTATTCCCAAAATTCAAAATATTGTGACAATTCCGAGAGCTGACGTTGATTTTTTCATCACTGAATATGGGATTGCGGAAATGCGTTTCAAAACTATTAAGGAACGGCAAAAAGCGCTGATTGCTATTGCACACCCAAAACACAGAGAGTGGCTTGAAAAGAATTGTTTATGAAGATAAAAAAGTCAAAATCCATGTGTGGAATTTTTGGAGGATCACTGGGCAAAACTGAAACACAAAATTGCCTGAATCATCTTCATCGTGGCAATGATGGTACGAAAGTTGTTGAGTGGGAAAAATACGGCGTTTCGTTTGGGTTTATGCGTCATTCTATTATTGCGCCAGACGATGCAAGCTCTATGCAACCTATCGTAAGTGACACCGGCAAAACAGCCTTAGTAATGAATGGCGAGATTTTTAATTATCAAAGCCTAAAGAAAGATTTGTTAAAAAAGGGTTTCGTCTTTAAATCTAAAGGTGATGCGGAAGTGTTGCTGAACTTATATAGAGAGAAAGGTGATCGTTTTTGTGATGATCTTGATTCAATGTATGCCGCCGCCATTTTTGATTATGAGCACGAATATCCTCGAATATTAATTTTCCGGGACTGGATCGGCGAGGAACCATTACACTACATTTATAATAAAGAAAAAAGACAATTTATTTTTTCAAGCGAAATAAAAGGTTTTTTGGGTCTGGATAATTATAATTTCGACGATATACAAGCGCTTGAACCCGGAACAATTTTCGAGGTAAATTTATCCGATTTTTCATCTCGCCAATGGAAATATTATGAGTTACCGGTTAACTCGTCTAAGTTCCCATACAATAATGCCGAGGCAATTGGTGTTGAATTAAGAAAACGACTGGAACAAGTTTCAGAGGAAAGAATAATTGCCGATGTGCCTGTTTGTTGTCTTTTGTCTGGAGGAGTTGATTCAATTGTTACAACGTATTTGGTAAATAAATTATTGAAGAAAAATCGTAAGAATTTAACTTTATATACCTTTCATATTGAAGAAGAACCCATTGTTGCTGGAACCGACTTGTATCATGCTCGCATTGCGGCTAAGGCTTTGGGATTAGAAAAAAATTTAATCGAGGTTCATATATCGCGAAAAGACGCTATAGAAGCATTGCCAGAAGTTATTTATTCACTTGAAGATAAACGATTGAAAGATTTTAATGTCTATCCGGCAATTTATAATTATTTTCTGGCCAAACGAATTGCGAAAGACGGTTTCAAAGTTGTATTCAACGGTGAGGGTTCGGATGAACTTCACGGAAGTTATGGAAGTTGGGGAAGTTTCAAAGTTGAACCGGAAGAAATAACCAAGCCGGAATTTCGTTTAAAAATGACATACAATCTCCACAAAGGCGTTTTGATGAGAACCTCAAAAGTTATGATGTATGCGGGGCCTTTGGAAATGAGAACCTTCTTTTTGTCCCGAAAAGTTGCTGAGTATATACTAAACATTCCTCCTGCGTTTTTGCGCGATGGTGATGTTTGGAAACTGCCACTTGTGAATGCTTTTAAAGATGTCATACCAGAACATCTTCTCCGCAGACCAAAAGCTAGGCCACAGGATTCGACAGGAATAATGGCATTGACTCCTTTGATTTTAGAAAGATTCAAAGAGGACGGAAAAACTGATCAAGAAATATTCGAAACTATTTTCAAACAGTTTTACGTTAAAAAATCTGCTAGTCATTGACTTTTTGTATTTTATAAGTATAGTGTTTCTACCTGCACACCGGTGTTGCAGGAGGACAAAAAGGAGGGTGGTAGAATGAGCAAGAATCTATCGTTGGTTGTCTTGGGTGTTGATCGTGACGAACAAGAACAAGTTTTCTTCATCCAGTCTGAGTACCAACGGCATCTTTCAGAGAAAGACGCCGTTGCGGGATGCAAGCATCGGCGACTGAAGTTCCTCCATTGCTTAGAAATTGCTGATGCGCGTCTCGATGCGATTATCAATGCGGCAGATGACGAAGTCCTGACGCGTCTCTCCGAGATCGCCAGTATCGGAGCTAAAGTCAGAGCCGAGTGGCCGGATCCGCGCCACCAGTAACACAATCAAGCGTAACTCACGCTTGGAGCCATGCAGACATAAAGTTAAACTGCATGGCTATTTTTATTTAACTTAAGTTTCCTAAAAACAAGAAGCAGAGACAAGTTCTTTACCGATAGTTTGGTATTCGTTGTCTTTGATTTCCGGTTTCGGATATATCCCAAGAAGCAAAACCGTGCCTTCCGATTTTCCTTCACAATAAAAAACACGATAACCTCCGCGCTTGCCTTTGTTATTGTTTGAATTTATCACTCTGATTCTCCAAACTGCTTTGCAAAAATTTCCTTCTTCTTTCTTCACCGTCACAATGTGAATATTAAGCGGAGCAACAGACTTGAACGCCAATCTCGGCAGTTCGAGTTTTAATGCTTGGATGTCCTCTTCAACTTTTGAGTATTTTTTCCGAAGTCGTATAACCTGCTTAATAAAAATCTCCGATTCTTCGATCATAGCAGGTCAGAGAGTTAATTCGCCTTTGCCATTTCTTTTTTAACAGCATCTGCAACTTTTTCGTCCTCATCTTTTGCCTCAGCCTCAATTTCCGGATCAAAATCTTCTATATCGAAAGCAAACTTATAATCGAGAGACGCGCCGTTTGTCGCCTTCACCCACGGAGCTTCAAGATGTGATTTTGCCACTATGACGTCGGTAGGAGTATTCGCATATTTATTTATTAACTTTCTCAAAAGAGTTTGCTCGTAGACATCAAAAACATTCTCATCGGGATCTTTGAGTGCTTTGAACTGATCTTTTTGTTTATCATTCTCGCCAACGATGACGCGATTTACCTCAAGTTTTTTTTCAGAAACTAAATTCCCAATCATCTCTGTTAAATCTTGCGCTAATGGCCCATGCTCTTGTTTGTAATACAAAGCACCTGTGACATTTTTTTCATTGTCGCGGTAACTTATAAAATCAAGATAATACAGCAACTTGGCTAATTTTGTTTTGCCGAGCTGTTGTTGGGTGAGATTTTTCGCGAAGTAGAGTATGGCGTTCTTGTATTTTTCGATCTTTTTTTGGTCCATATCTATATGTCGTAATCATACCAGAAATGTGACATAAAACAATCTCGCTGTGCATAAGAGAAAGTAGCCTCGTGTTAAAATAATTCTATGCCTCCAGACGACACCACAACCCCTCCCGATGCTACCGCAGATCCAGTAACCCCTCCCGCACCAGAGCCCGAAACGCCAGTTTCGGGCGATCCAGTGGATTCCAGCTCTACTACCGATTCCCAAGGGGGCGACAGCCCCGTAGAGGCCCCAGAAGCCCCAGGGAGCGAAGCGACCCCGCCAGTAGTCAAAGATGAGAATCCCACCCCAGAAACACCTACGAGCCAACCCGAAAATGAGCCAAATTCGCCTCAAACTCCCGTCGCGTCAGCGACGGTTCCCGAACCGAATTTTCTTCAAGAACTTCTGCAAAAGGCGAACGCCGCGCTTCGCTCTCGCAAGAGAGCGAAGCTTGAACGCATCATGACCCTGTTCGCGAAGCGAACCAAGATCACGAACGACGAAGTCGAGAAACTTCTGCACGTCTCAGACGCGACAGCAACGAGATATCTTTCCACTCTCGAGCGAGAGGGAAAGATTACTCAATCCGGAAAAACCGGACACTCTGTTTTCTACACCAAAATCTGAACGGCTCAATTCCACCATTTGAGCCGTTGTGTCTCACGGGGAGCCCGCCGTCTTCTCTTCTCCTGAAGACGGCGGGAATCTGTGCGCGCACGGTGGGTGGGGCAAGCACATGAGAATCTGCATCTCGGGCTTCCCTCGGGCATTTCCGCTAGGGTGTCCATGATCCAGGGATGAGCGCCGACGTTGTCTTGAAAAACAGAACTCTAGTAGCGAAAGCGACACACCAAACAAAATATTGAAAACGTAGTGAGGGGTTGTGCGAGGGTGTGAAAACAACCCGACGCTGGGGAGAGGATTCCTTCCTCTCCCCAAATGGACGCGTGCAAGCTGAACGGCTCAATTCCACCATTTGAGCCGTTCATCTTCTGCACGCACACTGGCATCTAGGCGCGAGTAGCCCTAGCGGAAATGCCCGAGGCGGATGCCGAGGGTGTACTTAGCGAACAATGACCACCAACAGTCAGATATGCTAAACTAAGCCCGAGATCTCATTTTTGCATTTGGATTCCGAGTTCCGTCGCTTCTTTAGAAGCCCGCCCCCGCCCGCCACCCATTCCGAAAAAAGAAATCCGCGCGAAACAAAATTTGCATGGATGCATTCGTGGCGAGGCGGGGGGCGGACTGCGCGGTACTCCGCGCAGGACGGACGAGATTGGAGTTGGCACGGAATTATAGAGCGTACATTGTAGTTTGAAACGACCACGCGCGTGGCGTGTGGAAATTAGGACTCATTCTCGAAAAAGGTTCGAGCAAATGATAGAATGAGTTCACCGCGAAGCGGTGAGTATAAGCTCGCACCTGCGTGCGAGCGTCCGGGAGTCGAAAGACTTTCTATGTTTTGCGAAGCAAAACCTGAAAGTCACGCGCTGTAGGCGAGACTACCCCGGTAGAGTCACAATGTAAAAATAAAATGTCCCGTACTTGCGTACAGGACATAATGGGATAGGGAGCAGAGACTGAAACAGTGGATTACACTTCTCCACAGACGGATTGAGCAGCTTCGGTGCGCGCATGGCGTTGCCACAGATGAAACACTCTCGCCTTCGGAGCTTCGCCGTAAATCTCCTGGTGCATCTTGTTGTTTTTGTCGGTCCAGCCAGTTCCCCGCGCGATCATTGCCCGGAACGCATGGGCAACTGTCGGAATTCTTTCCTCTCTAAGCGTCGTATTTACGCGAAGCGAGTACGCGCCATCTGAATGAACCGGCTTGGGATCGTAGAGTTTTCTATACAAACTCATGTCATCTGTAATGAAAAGCTCAACGCCTGTATCCGATTCGGTGAAGTGAATCCCGTCATCGTCCTGGCAATTGGCGATGAGATACGCCAGAACTTGTCGGGAAACTCTTCCTCTTGCACCGACGACCCTTACGAACGGTTTTCTTGAGACCATGTTCTCCCCTGCCTCCTATTCCTTTTTTCCCAATGACAACCCGAGTACCACGCTCGAGCCAGACTCCGGTCTGGAAAATATATACTTGCTTTACAAACATATATTTTCCAAACAAGAAAGCCTCCCATTTCGGGGAGGCTTTTTGTTCTTTCTTTGGATTTATTTTTTATCGAGACAAGAAAAACCTCCCCGGTGATATTTCGGTAGTAGTTGTAATTCGGGCGATGAGATTGGTTTTTGAAGCCATAGATATATGGTACAGAACTCCTTTTTACGAGTCAAGAAGCAGGTATGGAGCAACTATTTCCCCTGCCGCACCAAAAGCTTCTTTGCATCCTCGGGATAAGCCATAATTTCTTTTACTGTGTTTTCCATTTCCATAATCTGGGAGCCTTTTACAAGCACAACATCGCCTGCGGACAACTTATTTTGAATAAATTTTCCGGCCTCGATTGAATCTTCGAACTGAAATATTTTTGATTCATCCATTTCTTCATCGAGTGCTCCCTCGGCAATGCCTCGAGCACGGAGTCCTACTGTCACCAAAATATCGCACGCTTCTCCCGCCAGAGCTCCAATTTTCTCGTGCTCTTCGGTAGAAAATTTCCCAAGTTCCATCATGTCTCCTAAAATCGCAATCTTCTTGCCCTTCGTATCAAGTTCTCGGAGCGTGAGGAGCGCTTCTTTTGTCGCGACGGGAGAAGCATTAAAAGTATCGTCGATTATAATCGTCTCTTTCATTCCAGAAAGTATTTTCATTCTTCCAGGAGGAGGGACATGCGATGAAAGCGCTTCTGTCATCTTCACAATGTTTATATTCTGGGAAACACCAACAGCGAGGGCAGCAAGAGCCGGATAGATATGCTGAACGCCGAGAATGCCAAAAAGAGAGACGGGGAAACTATTCCCTTGATAATCAACTTTGAAAGTAATTCCGGTAGGGATTTTTCTCCCGTCCTTATCCTCATATAAAATCGAACTGTGAGCTCCGCAGATTTCCGCCACATTATCCATAAATCCATACGTGATCACATGCTGGCGAGAAATCGATTTAAAATATTCAAAATTTTTATCATCGACATTGAGCACTGCGAGACCTCCCTCTTTGAGCGAAGAAACGAGATACCCCTTTTCTCGAAGAAGCGCTTCGGGTGTCTTGAAAAATTCTATATGAACAGGAATATCTCCAAGAGGGGTCACAACAGCAATATCCGGCTTGAGCCATGCCATGATGTTCCGAATATTTCCTGGCCGAGAAGCTCTTATTTCAAGAATAAGCCAGTCGGGATATTTCTGCCGAAACAGAATCAAAGAAACACCGTGAATAATATTTTTGAGCCAAAGAATAATGTCGCTCCTTGCATTTTCAACACCAAGAATAGCCAGCGGCACCCCGAGTTCGCTCCGGAGGCTCTTCTCGCTTTTGCGGATAGAAAGAGAAGTATTAAGCAACGTAAAAATCGCGTCTTTGGTAGAGGTCTTACCGACACTTCCCGTCACCACAATAATTTTCGGCTTATATTTAGCGAGTACGACTTTTGCTTCGCTTGTGAGTATTGAAACGACGCTTTTTTTAAGAAATTCTTTCATAGAATTATCTATCCGGGGGAATTTCGTAATAATTTATCAAAAATTTTGTAATATCAAAGAAAGATGTCGTAAGCGTTTCAGAGGCATAGTTCGCGCCTTTCGGATAGACCATATACATAAAAACAAGAAACTTGGGATTATAGGCTGGAAAATAGCCGAAAAATGAGTGGAGATACCTATCTGCGTAATAACC
>JAQTTF010000083.1 GCA_028710915.1 Minisyncoccota bacterium
TCATTATGGAACGCGAGCGAGAGATTCGCGCTTTCAATTCTCATACCTTTTGGATAATCACTGCGGATACTGAAACAGCGAAAAAAGATAAGCTTCCGCTCACTTGCGTAGAAGAACCAACTGATAAACAAGAAGTTGAAAGAATTCTTGAAGTGGGAAAGAAAGAAAAGTGGGTGGTGCAAGGTGTTGCCGAAACAGAAGCAAAACGCTCTCCTCGCGCGCCGTTCATTACTTCTACTCTCCAACAGTCCGCGTCTTCCCGACTCGGCTTTTCTCCTTCTCGTACGATGCGGGTTGCACAGCGTCTTTACGAAGCTGGACATATTACCTATATGCGTACGGACTCGACGAACTTGAGCGCGACTGCTATGGAAGGAATTCAAAAAGCAATCGAGAAGAAATTCGGAAAAGAACTTTTCAGCCCGCGAACGTACAGCAAGAAAAGCAAGAATGCCCAGGAAGCTCACGAAGCAATTCGCCCTTCTCATTTGGAACATGAATCGGAAGGTCTGAATGAAGAACAACAGAAATTGTATCGCCTCATCTGGAGGCGAACGGTCGCATCACAAATGGCTGATGCGAAAATTTTGCGAACAAAGATCACTGTCAAAATAAACAGCATTCCAGATTTCGTAGCGAACGGAAGCCGAGTACTTTCTCCTGGTTGGCTTCTTGCTGATCCAGCTGCTCGTGGCGAAGATGTGGAAGTGCAGAAAGTAGTCGCAGGAGATGTTTTGGATTTGAAAGAAATGCATACCGAGGAAAAGCAGACGGAGCCACCTCCTCGATATTCTGAAGCGGGACTGGTGAAAGAACTTGAAAAACGAGGCATCGGACGCCCTTCGACGTACGCGTCTATCATTAAGACACTCGAAGACCGCGGGTACGTGGAGAAAATCCAGAAAGCCCTTTGTCCTACCGACACTGGAGATGTGGTTTCAAGTTTCCTCGAGAAAAATTTCGGCGACTATATAAGCGACTCTTTCACAGCAAAGATGGAAGACGAGCTCGATGATATCGCAACCGGGAAAGAGACCTACAAAAAAATGCTTACGGATTTCTATAAGCCATTTTTGAAGGATCTCAAAGCGAAAGATAAGCTCGACAAAGTAACAAACCTCGGCGACGCGCCGCCGGAATTCAAATGTCCAAAGTGCGGGTCACCGATGGTGATCAAACTCTCCAAAACTGGAAAATTCATGAGCTGTTCGAAATTTCCAGATTGTCTCGGCGCGCGCAATATGGAAGGAAAAGAACTTGAAGGACCGAAAGAAACCGGCGAAATTTGTCCAGACTGCGGAGGTAAGCTCGTACTTCGTGAAGGACGCTTCGGGCAATTTATCTCCTGTGCCAACTATCCGAAATGTAAATATATTAAAAAGGACGCAGAACTTGAGCGGAAAAATTCGACAGGAGTACAGTGTCCGATCTGTAAAGAAGGAATGATGACAGAACGAAAAGGACGGTTTGGACTTTTTTACAGCTGTTCAAATTATCCAAAGTGCAAACACATCATTAAGTCAAAACCCACCGGAAATATTTGTAAACTTTGTGGATCTCTGATGATGATTGGCACGAAGACTATTCCAGAAAGATGTAGTAGCAAGATTTGTCCGAACAATCGTCCAGATAAACTACAGAAGTAGGTTTGGAAGCACGCAACCTTCGTTGCGTGCGCAACTAGTCTGAGTGAAGCGGAAGCATATTTTCTTCACCAGAAGAAAATGCTGAGCTGGGGTCGAGAAATTTTGTGAGCGACGGCGAGCAAAATATTCGTGACCCAAGACCATTCTTGAACACAGACCAGCCGAAAAAACGCCTTTAAAAGGCGTTTTTTCGGCTTATTAGACTTTTTACCCTTTTGGAATATACTAACAATATATGCCGAACGTGAAGGAAATTCTCGACCTCATGGATTCTCCCACAAAGGAGGATATTGAACTTGTTACCAAAGCCTACAACTTCACCGAGAATGCTCACAAAGATCAGAAGCGCTATTCCGGAGAACCGTACTTCGGACACCTTGTTGAGACCGCAAAAAATTTAGCGGAAATTGGAATGGGCTCTACAACTATCGCCGCCGGACTTCTTCACGATTCTATTGAAGATGTAAATGTAAAGGAGGAAGAGATTGAAAAAGAATTTGGAAAAGAAATTCTCTTTCTCGTCGAAGGAGTTACCAAACTCGGACATTTGCGTTACCTCGGAAACGAACGACACGTTGAGAGCTTGCGAAAACTTTTCATCGCCATCTCGGAAGACGTGCGCGTGCTTATCATCAAGCTTGCTGATCGTCTGCACAATATGCGCACATTAAATCACGTGCCGAAACATAAACAGAAACGCATCGCTCAAGAAACTTTGGAAATTTATGCCCCGCTCGCCTATCGAATCGGTATCCGAAGATACAAACGAGAGCTTGAAGACCTCTCTTTCTTCTACATTAATCCAGAGGAATATGAAAAGACGAAAAAATTAATGAAACAGAAGGGGAAGGAAATCTCCGATTCACTCCAAAAATTCAGCAAGTCCCTTCGAAAAGAGCTCGGAAGAGAGGGCGTCACAATGGCCAAAACAGATTCTCGGGTGAAAAATATTTACAGCCTCTATCAAAAGTTAACGAGAAAGAATTGGGATATAGACAAAATTTACGATCTTGAAGCC
>JAQTTF010000028.1 GCA_028710915.1 Minisyncoccota bacterium
CTTGGATAGCATCAGCATTACGACGATAATCATGATCTGAATCTATTTTTTGAATCATTTTTGGTTCTGGAATTGTTTTGAAGATTTTCTTGACCTCATCTGGTAAAAATTCGTCTCGAGTCCCGTAAACTATCAATTTCGGCTTTGTACACCCTTTCAAAGCTTTAGCGGGATCATAAAGTTTTCCGTCTTCCCAGTAGGACACAGGAAGGGCGAATTTTTTCAGCTCCTTAGTCTTAGAACTTCCGGGTGGCACATCTCGGTAAGAAATTTTAAAACCGTCCTTCTTCACTTCCTCACTCAATTCCGTCGGAGCTCCCAAACTCCCCATAACAGAAACAATTCCGATGATCTTGGAATTCTTCATGCTCTCAAGCATTGCAACGGCACCTCCGCGGCTGTGTCCCAAAAGAAGCGTGGGCCTACTGCCAAAGTATTCGATTAATTCATCAACGGCTTTCAGATAATTTGTGGTTGTATACATTTCAATTCCCCCGCGACTCTCCCAAGTGCCAGGAGGATCAAAAGCAACAACAAAAAATCCTCGGTCCGCTAAATACTCGGCGTGACTTACAAAGTTTTCATAATCTTTCGTATCAAGTCTGCCAGGAATAAGAATAGCCAGATTTTTTGAATCTTCTTTTCCTCTCGTCAAAATCGCGAGCTCGAATGATTTGGTTTTAATGAGATTCATTTTTTTACAATCCCCCAAGGAGTACCGAGCTTTGGCAAAAGGTAGCGATCAACTCCAATATAACCAGCAACCTTCCATGCAAGGATGAGTCCGATCGAAAGAGTGAAAAGAATTGGATTAGAACTCACAGTACCGGCAAGGAGATAGTTCAAATTCATAAAGAGGCCAAAGAATGCTGCGATCCCAGTAAAGGCACCTAAAATAAGTCCGATGCCGACAGCTAATTCACCGAAAGCAACTATATTTGACCAAAGTGCCGGATGTGTGAGGACAACATTTTGAAGAAATACTCCATACCAACCCTGAACATCAGGATGCGCTCCCGCAGTTTTTGCGAGCGCGCCTTTGAGAAATCCTGAAAGCGCACTTCCCGCCCCTCCTCCTACCCACACAGGACTTATGACCTTCTCCCATCCCGCAATGATCCATTCGTAACCAACGTAAAGCCGAACAATGAGCCAAAACCAAGAGATCTTCGTGTTATTAAAAAGAAAATGAGAAAGCGGATTTTCTTCGACGATGTAGTGTTGCATAGAAAATAAATAATACAATAAGGGAATTACTATACCCCGTCATCAAATGCTGTCCCAAATCTAAACAAACAGACTTGCTAAAAGCCCGATAATAAGCACTGTCACCAAATTTGCAAAAATATCCGAGAAAAATTTTTTCCACGCAATACTTCTGTCGCAATTACTCCAAAGTATTCCCGAGCCGATAATCGGCACCATAAAGCAGAGCCAGTTCAGCGCAACAAAACCAAGTGCCAAAGAAAGTGACAAGCCATTTTTTAGACTCAAAGTTACAATGTAAACCACCACAAATGCAGTCAGAAACGAAAGCCCCATTTGTGCCGCATACATCTTGGGCATCATTGGTTTTGCCATTTCCATCTTTTTCTTTTTCTCTTCTTCAGAAAGTTTATCGAAGCCGAGGTACTGCATATGGATCTTCCCCATTGGAGTCGAATTTGAATACCAGAGAGTGCCGATAACTACGGCAATGACTGCGCCAACAATTGAAAGCAAAAGTATTGTAACCATAGAATTATGATTTTTATAAATGATTAACTCTTCTATAATAACACGAATTTCAATTTCACTCGGCAATTTTAGAAGAATTTTCAAAATTTCTTCCTTTACTCTTACACCCACCGAGGTCAACAAAAGAGCTTGCTAAATTTCGAACACTATTTCATTGAAGCGACAAAAGCTTTCGTTTTCGGTCCAAAGTAACCTGCGGCAGGAATAATTCCATTTGCTTTCTGAAATTTTGCGAGAGCCGCACGAGTCAATGCGCCAAAAAAGTTGGTTTCGTTTTGGGGTGAGCCGGGGCCAGTTGTCGCTAAAGGATATCCATGACCGTTCAAAAATATCTGGAGTCGTTTTACATCATCGCCTGAGAGTCCAAGCATTAAATCACGAACAAAAGATGGAGGAGTTATGTTTGTGACATTTTGTGAATTGTTTTGATATTTTTCTACCAAATCTTGCGCTTCCTTTTTTTTATTCATCGCAATAAGATTTGTTACGCGTGCACCCACTGAACTTCCACCACCTGATCGATGCCGTGGCGCTGGAGTCGGAGTCGCACTGGAACCATCACAATTTTCATTTCCTTCGGCAAGTGAATGCACTTCATTTGCAGTAAGAACAGAATCGTAAATGCGCACATCATCGATATACCCATTAAAAGCCTCGTGACTTGGATCACTCCCAAGAGTGTTGAAGGCTATTGCCGGACTTCCCGTCATCGTTCCGTCCGGAGTACCATCAAGATAAATAGTTGCATTTCCATCATCATTTACAAGCGCAATATGATGCCAGGTATTAAGTGAAAGCGCGGTGTTATTTGGATGGTCTCCCGAGTTTCCATAATAATTGGAAATTTTATTTCGCAAGCTAACCTCTATGTCGTTCCCTAAATAATAAAGTCCCACATCAGCATTCTGTGAAAAAAGAGAACCGTATGTGTCTGATTGTCCTAGGGGTTTTATCCAAAAAGAAACTGAATAGGTCGTCGTTGCACTTCTTAAGAAGGTTACTTTTTGATCAGATTCTTCATTAAAAAGAAGACTGTAGGGGTCGGTAAAATGTACTGGCGGAACGTCAGTCGAGTAGGTTGGACCGTTTACGAGTGTGCCATTATGCCCATTCACACTTTCAATTGCAGTCGTGCCGTCACCCTCATCAAAATTCCAGTGTGCATCAGCGACACAAACAGTACCGGGTGTGACAGAGGGAGTTATGACACTCGCAGGATCTCCGAAATTTCCGGAACCAACATCATTGATTGCTCTCACACGATAGTTGTACTCAACATCAGGAAGTACGGCCTGATCATTATAAGTAGTTGCGTCTGACTCTGTGTTATCAACGAGCGTGCTCCAGCCACTGCCAACAGGCGACTCACGCTCAATTTTATACCCAGTAATCACTGAGCCCCCATCATCTGGAGCGGTCCAGGAAAGATGAACGTATGATTGAAGAAGAGCAGTCGTAGTTAAAGCCGTTGGAGCATCCGGCACAGTTTCATATGTCACTGATTTAGAACCACTCGTTGAATCTGTTCCGTCCGAAACTTCAGTGGCAATCGTAAAATTATTGGTAAAATCTGTAGCAGGTGCAAAAGTAAGATTTCCAAGCAACGAATTCACATCGGCAATTGCTCCGCTCGCGATCCAAATTCCAGTTTCAGCATCATATGTCGAAGTCACTGCTCCCACTGTATCTGTACTCAAACTTCCAGCTGGAGGATTAGACAAAGTAAGAGTTACGGTGACGGTTGAATTATCAACATCACTTACCACGATAGGAATAAGATTGAAAGATGTGTTTTTCTGATATACCTCGGCAGCCGAAAGATTCGTCCCTGAGGGAGCGTCATTCACTGAGTTCACAAGGAGAAAAACTGTATCGGTTACAGTTGAGAATGCCGTGGGGCTACCGTTTGTGGTTGTATCAGCAGTACCGCCATCGGAACCAGACGTCTGATCCCATGCTCGAAATGTCAAAGCAGTGGGAAAGGATCCATTAATGTTTGCTCCCGCTTTGCAATAAATTCGGTTGTCACTATCGGCAGCAAGAAGGCGCGCAGATCCGGATGAGACCAGACCGAATGCTGTCCATGTACTTCCATTATCAAGCGAATAGGAGCAAGTAAGTCCGCTATCAATCCCAGTTATTGCAAGGCCCAAAAGCGCTCCGCCATCACTATCAGAAACGTTATCGAGTCCACCCGCCTGCAAAGCAGAGTCAACAAGACTTGAAACAAGGGTCCCGACTGCGCCAACCGGGTTAGGGGCATCTTCGTTTACGGATGAGAGGGTCGGAGATTTGGATGCATCAAGAAGTGGAGCGGTGTTTAGAGGAATAGCTTTCGCTGGGTACGAGACAGAAAAAACGAGAACAATTATTGATAAAAGTAAAAAGGTCTTTTGCAAAAGCTTCATATAATTAAGAGTAACAAACGAGCAAAAAAGAGGAAGGGGTCAGCTGTGAATAACACGATTATTCTGACCCATCCATCAATTTCCATTCAAAGCTGCGGGGCCCGGATTCGAACACAGGATTAAAGGCTTCAAAGGCCCCTGTCTTACCATTTAGACGACCCCGCAATAGTATGCCAGAGAACTAATTTCAAGATGCGAGGCTTGGAATTTCGAACCTTACAGGTTCAGTACACCTTTTGGCTAAAATTTTGCTTCGCAAATTTTAGACTCAAAAGGTTTTCGAATCCAAGTCGAAGTGCCCTTTGGCACTTCTCCCCTCCGAAAATTTCCTCCGTAATCCACGTCTTGTGTTTCTAACGAAATATCCGCGACGCGAATTCGTCCTTTTTTGAAAAGGAACGCTCCGCTTGCAAAAAAGACGAATTCGGCTGCGGGGCTTGGATTCGAACCAAGATACTCGGCTTCAAAGGCCGATGTCCTACCATTAGACGATCCCGCAATAATTATAACTGCTACAGCTTAACAAAAAATGTAAAAAAACTAAAGAAAATGAGGACACAGCCGTTACAATCGATTGTGCCCCCGATAGCCAAATTATTACTTACCAAATTCTTTAACCAAATCAGACCCAATGGCATCCAGCATTTCTTGTGGGTCGGATGCGAGGTGCAACGACCATGCCTGTTTGACCTTGAGCGTCGGCAAGCGATGGTCAGCAAGAAGAGCGATATTTCCATCTTCATGCTTTTCTTCTCTCACCCGGTTTACAATACAGCCGTACACTCGAGCGCCGAAGCTCTCGATGATCCCGCGAACCAAAAAAGTCTGGCTCACGGGACTCTTTTCTGGCACGCAGACCAGGAAGTACCGAGCTTTCTTCAGTTCCGCGGCAACTACTTTCATATCTGCCGCATATACATGTACGTTCCTGATGAAGTCTCCCTGAAGGTACCCGGCTATATCCGACCACCCCATGGCACTGACTGCTTTCAGAAACACGATACCTTTGCCTTGAAGCCTGATGAGACTTCTCGCCATTGATTCCGTGTTGGAAAGCAGGCGTTCTAAGCCAGCCGTCGGTTCCACATCTATGATGACGTGGTCGTATTGGCCGCTCCTCAAGGACGACATTGCGCGAACCAACAGGGCGAATTTCTCTGCGCTCGTCACGTCGGTTGGAACGCCAAAAAATTCGAACAGCATGTCAGCGAATGGGACGATGCCGAGATGCTTGAGAAACTGGCCGAGATAGGATTTTAGAGACATCTTCTGCTTTTTTGAAGCACCGATGTTTATGAAATTCGTATTCTCGACGACCAAAACGTCAAGGTTGGGTAAAACATTATGAATGCGGTTGGGTTTGATCTGCGAAACCCCGAGCGTGTTCGTAACGCTATGTCCGCCGTCATAATCAATGACCAGGGTCTTTTCTCCCATCCTGGCCAAATGCACCGCAAGAGAAACCGCGATGGTAGTCTTACCAACCCCCCCCTTGCCGGCGTAAACTGAAATCCTCATGACACCCTCCCCTTTAGACAAGAATTCACTTCAAAAACCAGCTCAACCCTGAGAGAAGATACCTTGAATTTCTTATTGTGTCAATAGTTTCACCAAAGCAATCTCAAGCGGAAGCTCTGGAATATACGAACGTCCTATCAAATCGTAAGCATTCAATAATTCGAGAAGCGTTGTCGAAGAAATATGAGATTCTTTTTTTTGTGAGAGAATTTTTAAGTATTCAAAATCTTCTTTTGAAATGTGCAAAGAGAACTCATTTGCCAATGCGGGAGCAAATTTCATAAGAAGAACAAAACGAAGCTTCATAAGGATGAGCTTTGCATAAATTTTCATATCTACATTTTGTTTCAAAGCTTTTTGTATCGCGCCAATCCCCTTTTCGCTATTCTTTTCCGAAAGCGCTTCGATAAATCCATTTACAAGCTCGGACCGAGGAGCGCCAGTTACCATCTCTACTTCTTCTATTGAAATCTTTTTATCTTTGGAAATGCCGAGAATTTTTTGGACAATTCCAAGCGCGTCGCGAAAAGAACCGTCAGCAAGAATAGCAATCAAATCTGAAGAAGCTGGTTCAAGCGTGTATCCTTCTTTCTTTGCGACATTTTTTACCACAGTTGCAAGAATTTCTTGGCTTGGTTTTCGAAAAGTAAATGTCTGACAACGAGAGACGATCGTCTCCGGCACTTTATCGATTTCAGTCGTGGCAAGAATAAAAATAACATGTTGCGGGGGTTCCTCGAGAGTTTTCAAAAGTGCATTCCATGCGCTTTTCGAAAACATATGTACTTCATCGAAAATATATACTTTATATTTCGATTCAAATGGGAGAACGCTCACTGCTTCATTCAATGCTCGAACCTCATCTACGCCATTATTCGAGGCGGCATCGATTTCAGAGAGATCATTTGTGCTCGTACCGAGAGATTCGGCAAAAATTCTGGCAAGCGAAGTCTTCCCTGTTCCTCGAGAACCAGAAAAAAGATATGCGTGAGAAATGTGTCCTGATGAAACGGAAGCTTCGAGCACTTTCACAATGTGTTCCTGCCCAATCACATCAGAAAAATGATGCGGGCGGTATTTTCGATATAAAGCTGTATCCGACATGAAAAGAGTATAGCAAGAAAAACAAATTTTAAAAAAGAAAAACCGCCTTAGAAGGGGTATGGAAATGTTGAAAGGGAGAGAAAAGATAGCATGGATTTTCGGGTCCAAATGCGTCTTCTCTCTCCCTTCACGGGGCAAATCAACTTCTTGTCGTTGTGCGGGAAGTGATTGCCTTTGCTGCGCCCAACCTTAGAAATGGTTGGGTTATGTCGAATGTACTTCAAAAGTGCCAGGAGCGGTTCATCCGATTTTCAGGATGAACCGCTCCTCCGGGGAGGCCGGCGCGCCAGCTACTTGGTAGCGGCGTTGCCGGGGACGGGGGTGTTGTTGGCGATCAAGGCGTGCGTATTCGTGGCGTTCTGCGGTAAGGAATTCATGGTCAGCATGTGTTCGAGCGCTTTAGCGTCGAGCACAGGAACCTTGAGTACTTCCACCGCCCGGTTACGCAGTTCGTCGTTCAACGCGTAGTTCATATGGATGCCGCCGGCGCCGTCGAGTGCGATGATTTCGGATCCGAGATTCGCACTCAACGTTTTGCCGTCGATCAGCTTTTGCCGCGCGACGTCATAGTTGAGCTTGGTGACTTTGCCGCCCGATAGGTCTGCCGCCGTGGCCGTCAACTTGTGCTTTTCGATCAACTGGAACATGGCGATGATCTGCGCCGAGCCGTCGATGATGAGCACGTGCTGCGCGCTAACCTTGCTGTCCGCGACTTGCGCTTTGGCCTGATCCGCCGCCGTGGCCGTGGTCTTCAAATCGGTCTGCACGCCGTCCTTGTTGAGCGTGGTCGCCGCGGTCTTGCCCGGATCGTTCGGCTGCGATTCCCCCGCACGCGTAGCGATCGCCGCCAACGCCAAAATGGTCATCAACTGCAACATCGTCATGAGACGCGTCGTCTTCATGAGTACTCCTTCCCCAGGGGTTTATGAGCCCCCGACTTCACTTCGTGTGGGATCGAAATCCCACTCCCTTGTTTTCTAGCAACAAAACAACGCCCCCATTGGACGAGTTTCATTAACTAGATTACCCTTTGATTGTTTTTTCAAACTCTGCACTTTTTTGCCAGGCCACACCTTAGCACACACTCAAAACAAAGTCAAACAAGCGCCTATCTCCTACTTTTGATATTCTCTACAAATAAAAATAGTGAAACGACCCGAAGGCAATTCCACTATTAAACATTTGAGTCCGGAGGATGCTGTCGCCCTTTAGAAAAGAGTTTTCGAATTCTATTCTCTGCCGGTGTCGGCGGAGGCAAGGGATCGAGATCTTTTCGAAAAATTGAACCTTCGCCCTCTCGAATCAAAGTCCAAAAAAAGAGCCGCCAACTGCTTCTTGCAGACCCGCGCTTTAATTCCAGGGCGCATCCAGGCTTCACAAGTTTCTTCCGAATAATGCGCCTCATCAATTTCGAAGTCTGGGGCAAAGATTTCCGCTCCGTAAGCGAAAGTCTTTTCAGAAAAGTAGCTCCCCAAGAAGCAGAACTTACAAGCACAACCTGTTGAGCGACCTTCCCGTAAGAAAGCACTATCTCACACAATTCCCTGCCAGAGCATCTAGCTCCGCATTCTTTATTCAAACACGGCAAGAGGTCAAAACTCCCCTCACACCTCTCTGCAATTTCACTTCCCACCAACACCGAAGCATTGTCAGTCGCAGCAAATACTACGAATTTGCCGCGAGATGTGTTGGCTGACATGCGCTTCTGTAGTTCTTGAATGACTAAAGGCGTAGCCTCCCCGATCCCGGGGCGGACAAATACCACGCTTCTTAATTGCATGGACATCTCCTTTCCGAGAGGGTTCACTTCAAAAAACGACGAGTTCAAACTACATACTATCCTTAAAAAAGTTTTATCGTCAAATATTTCACAGGAAAAAAGGGGCTGTCTCATGACGGCTCCTTTTGCAATCTTCACACCTTCGAACCAAGCGAGGTTCTTTATTCGCCTTCGTCTAACTTTCCCCCCAAAGCAGGAAGCGCCAAAGCATCGGGTTCCTCTTGGAGAGGGACAAGATTCTCGACGGTCCTTGTCTCTGTGTGCGGAGGCCTATTAAATGGCGTATCGCCGATGTTGTGGGCGACAGAGATCAAGACTTTGCCCGACGCGCTGCCATTAACCAAGACTACTACCTCGTGCTCTTCGAAGACCGACTTTCTGTTTTCGACTAGAGCACTAAGATTGTAGAAACCGGAAAGCGCGTCCCACTTCTGAAACACAGCTTTAGGAAATTTTCGCCGAAGAAGCGCGACCACTTCCGCGACACAATCATCGCCTAATCCAAAGAGCACTGCCAGCGATCCGTCGCATGGCAAGGGACAAAGTTTCCCTGCGAGACCCTCAGCACCTCGAGGATCAAAAGGAGCCATGTCAGTAACGATTATCGTTCCGCCCATTTTTACCCCCAATCTTGATGTGATGGAAACAAGGGAAACATCAACTGCAACTCTATTTAGCGTATGCCTCTTCAAGAGAGGAATCAAACCTCCTCTGTGGATAATTTATTAAAATCTTTGGCAAACTACTCCGCTTCTCAAATAAATTAAAAAATAATTTTGAAAATATAAATACTGCGGGACCAACGAATGCAAGCACTCGTTGGTCCCTTGGGGAAACTTCTTCTGCCCTACACAGACTGCTGGCCGGCGCTGTTCATGTTGGAGCCGTTGCTGTTGTTGTAGAGGCCGAAATACGTCGCGATCCCGAAATCCGTGTTGCCGCGTTGTGGCGACTGCGTCCATGCGGAAACGGAATTCATGTTACCCGTGCTACTGCCGGCGCTAATCTTGTTGTCTTCGATGTTCAGCGCGTAGGCGGTATTCGTCAGGCTGGCTTGCGGCGAAGGATTGACATTCGCCGCGGCCCGGAACTCCAGATTGGCGCCGTTGTTGCTCTCGATGTTGGCGTTGTTCTGGCAGTTCGTGTTCTGCACGATCGCGTTCACGTCGGCATAGAGCATCGCGCCGCCGTTCTCGGTATTCAGCCGGTCATTGCGGTACGCCAGCGAGTAAGAGCTGACGTTTTGCGGACTGACGCTGACTTCGATGCGCGCGCTGATCATCTTCGAATCGTTCGTCGCGGCATTCCCAGGCGGCTTGCTCCACACGGCGGAACAAATGATGAGGCACGCTGCGATCAGCATCGTCCTCACGGGGTTGCGGTTGACGTTGGTCATGGTTCATGGCCCTCCTCTGGCCATCTGCCTCACACAGAGAGGCAATTTGTACTGCGTCCTCTGTCCGCGATCGCCCATATAGGCAACTAATCTAAAAACGGACAGCACCTATTAATAGTACAGAGGGTTTCGGAAAAAGCCAATAGTTACCTAACTACTTATCCACAGTCGCAAGAAATTCTTTCACGAGAGATTTTATTTCCGATGAGTTAGTGGTCTCCATAAGTTTCGTGCGCAACTCTTTTGCCCCCGGAAATCCTTCAACGTAAGCTTTGAAGTGTTTTTTCATAAGAGCAAAATTTTTGATGCCCCCAAGAAGCTCTTCAAAAAGTTCCGAATGCTCGCACATCACCTTAAATCTTTCGGGAAG
>JAQTTF010000084.1 GCA_028710915.1 Minisyncoccota bacterium
GTCACGAATAATAACTAATTTAATATTATCATCATAATTCGGATGTTCCCCATTCCGACAATCAGAACAGCGTTTGGAATTTTTCATTTCAAGTTTCCTTTCAAATAGATTGAATATCTTTGAAAACTACGGGGGCAAAATAAGAACTTACAAACAGTCTCAATCCAAAACTTCGAACATTGATGAATTTTTTGAAAACTTCGAACATTGATGAATTTTTCGAAAACTTCCAAACCTTCCAAAACTTCGAAAACTTCGAACATTTCAAAACTTCGAACATTTCAAAACTTCGAACATTTCAAAACTTCGAACATTTCAAAACTTCCAAAACTTCCAAAACTTCGATATTCTATTAAAAGGTTTAAACTAGCATTTATCCGCTACCGTATAACTTAGGGGTCGCCAGATGTATTAAAATTATTTTCGTCGAATTTTCAAACGCGAATATGCTCCAGTTTTCGGCAAGTCTCGGCTATTTCGGACTTTACAAGAGAAGTTTCGTCAAGAGTCGCCCTCATTTTTCTGCAAATTTCTTCAATTTTGTCATTGACAACAGTGAGACGGTTAGCGTAATTATCCAGATTTGCAAGGATCGCAGTCTTCATATTAAAAATCCTTTTGTTTTTAATATAAGTCTCTGGAATTACAAAGGTTACAAATAAAGTGTTTGACAAGTTCAGTTTATTCGATAAGTTTGGTTATAACTCCACTAGCACAATATTTCGGTTGGTTTTCGAATTACTCTGTTATTTCCCAGAGAATATAGCACAATATTTTTTTCTGATGATTATTCCTTATGGTTCAATGCGTCACGAATCGCGGGAATAATCACGGTTTCAATGTGCTGATTCATGAGATTTGCTTTATCTTTGCTAATTTCTTCATTGCGGCGACCTTTGCTTG
Organism: Minisyncoccota bacterium; assembly: GCA_028710915.1. Taxonomy (GTDB): domain Bacteria; phylum Patescibacteriota; class Minisyncoccia; order Phycocordibacterales; family JAQTLZ01; genus JAQTLZ01. The sequence goes on from JAQTTF010000084.1 coordinate 904, forward strand.
TGTAATGTCCACCATATTGAAAAACTTCTGCGGCCTTTTTGAGAGCATAGAACTGTTTGAAAAGATCCTTGATTCTCCACCATTCCTTTTCGGAATATTGAGCATCATCGAGAAAGAAGCCCAAAGATTCCCAACACGCAGACCCGTTTGTAATGACTTTGGCACCTTCCGACTTGTTCCAAGGTGTGCAGAAATTTCCAAGAGGATGTCCACGCAGATCAGGAACATCAAGAAAACATCCGTCAAAATGACAATGGAATTGGGAATTTCCAATATAACCACCACCCCAATACCACCCACAATCAAAAGAGAAATCTTCCAGATAAACCCGCTGATCGGTATTCTTGATTTTCCCGAGATACCATTTTTGCTTAGCCATTTCTTTCTCCTTGTATCTTCAGTATACCATTTAAAATACAACTTGTCAAGAAGATATTTTAAAATTATGCGGTTGACCATCAATCCCTTGGAAAGCCTTTAGCCTTTGCATCTTTGATAAGAGATTCGCTGCATCCCCAGAGATAAATATCCCAACCGACTGCCAACCCCTTGGGAAGCGTCTTCAATCCGGTGCATCCATCGAGATTAAGATCACCACTGACATTCAACCCCTTGGGAAGCGTCTTCAGTCCAGTGCATCCCCGGAGATCAAGACCCCCACCAACCTTCAATCCTTTGGGAAGCTCCTTCAATCCAGTGCATCCTCGGAGATCAAGATATCCACCGACCGTCAACCCCTTGGGAAGCGTCTTCAATCCGGTGCATCCATCGAGATAAAGATCACCACTGACATTCAACCCTTCGGGAAGCTCCTTCAATCCAGTGCATCCCCATAGAGAAAGACTTCCACCGACCGTCAACCCTTCGGGAAGCTCCTTCAATCCGGTGCAACCATCGAGATAAAGATTCTTTCCGAACGTCCCGGAAGCAAGGATATGATCGATAAGCGACTGGCGAGTCGGATAATCCCCGAGGATCATAGCCTTATAATAAGCCTCGTCACGATCCAAACCATCCGGAACACGAACGACCAGTGATTCACCACTGTCGTCCTTCGTCCATTCCATAGGGACCGGAGTACGTTTGGACTTGAGAGCATCCTCAAGCTTGTGGTGCTCTTCGGCGCTGCTATGTGACCGCATGTCGCCGCAATAGATCTCGCCATTCCATCCAACGTATACGCTAAGGAAATCGCACATGGTTTATCCCCTTCCTTCCAGATAGCGAACCACTGCCGCTTTGAAGAATGTAACCTTTGGAGCCCGAAAGTGATTAATTGTCATGAAACAAACAGCGATATGAATCAGGAGCCGACCAGTAGGGTTTGAAAGAAGATATTTCATTTTCTTCTCCTTTTCCTCTACTTATATTATACCTCATTTTTAAAGCTTTGTCAAATGATTTTATTAAATTATTTTAAATATGTTTTTCTCAAATATGGTCAATTTCAAGAAAGAAAATCAGAATTTCGGAGTGATATGCTTGAAAAGTTCCGTTACCATATCAAAGGGGATATTTTTCGAAATTTCCTTATTATAGAAAAAATAAACATCAACAGATCCATTGACACCAACTTTCGAAGGTTCCAGACCTACAATAACCCCGGCAACAGTTCCGATATCTTTGTAACGAATATGACAGGTTCGGCCAATGTCCCGCT
>JAQTTF010000085.1 GCA_028710915.1 Minisyncoccota bacterium
TGGCACGGGTTGCATGTGACGCTTCGCGTCCCCCGCAACCCGTGCCAACGCTTAGCTCCGGCGTTATGCTTTATTAAGGTTAACTGAAATGACAAGTGAAAATCATCCAGTTTGGGGAGTATATGATTTATTAAGGACAGCGAGACTAAATGTTAAATATTACTCGGCTAAATTGCACCGTGCGGAAATAGTTACCTCTTGTATGGATTTCATATTATTGGTTTCTGCACCCACTTCCGTTGTTGCTGGTTTATGGTTTTGGTCGCATCCTGTTGGAAAGATCATATGGCAGTACCTTGGTGCTATAGCTGCCGTCGTTGCAGTATTAAAACCAATATTGGGAATGACAAAAAAAATTAAATCATATGAAGAGCTTCGTTCTGGATATAGAGCCCTAGAACATGATCTCTATGAAATAAAGGAGATGATAACTCAAAAAAGAAAATATGATAAGCAGCTACAAGAAGATTTTCGCAAGGCTATAAAGAGAAAAGGTATATTGGTAAGCAAAGACCCCGACTATAAAGAGAATAAAAGACTAAAAGCAAAGTGTGAAAAGGAAGTAGGTCAAGAATTACCCGTCGAAGCATTTTATATTCCAGAGGAGGAAAATAATGACAAAGGATGAGAAGAATCAGCCACAGAAACCACAACCCGAAAAGCCACAACCCGAAAAACGAAATATCCCCGAACGTCCTTCTCCTGCGCCTCACAAGACAACGGATTCTCCTATTCATGAACACGTAGAACCTGAGAAACCGTGGCCAAGAAAATAGTTGCATAACCCGTCGCTCCAGCCGATCGCGGCCCGCTGGGCCGCTCCGGCTGAGCTTTTCGTTAGAAATAAAAAAGAAAATAATTTATGAAATCATTTAAACTTGAATCTTTGTCGGTAAAGTTACCTTTCTTAAATGTAAACTTTAAAATAGCTGATGATATAGAAAAAGAAATCATAAACGAAATTCTTATTCGCGCGGCAGATAAAAGATTTTTAACGTCCTGGCAATGTTGCTCAAGTTGCACGCAACATGCTATCGATTCCGTTCTAGAGTATAGAAAATTTTTAATTGACCAAAAAGTTAAACTGTCAAAAATTAAAAAATCCCAATTCATAAAAATCGTTGATTATTTACTGGAAGAAATAAGAAAGTTTCTTTCAATATCAGAAAAGTGCGATGTTCACCGAGACCAAAAACATTTATCTATACAACTTGAAACATTAAGAAATAATGTTCTAAATGCCTTGTATAAATTTTGTAATGATACAAAAATAGATTATCCTAAAGATCTTTTTGCGATGATGAAGAATAAAAATTTCTAACCCGGCGCTACAGCCGATCGCAGCCCGCTGGGCTGCTCCGGCTGAGCTTTTCGTTGCCGCCGCGCTGCGCGCGACGGCAACGACGGAGCTAAGCTAACGCTTGACCAACAGGTTGCGGATGATGTAAGTCGAATTGTGGAAGTTCCGGGCTCACGCCTAATAGTTGCCTGCTTGCTGATTCGCGCGGCGCAACCTGTCGCTCAAGCGTTGGCACGGGTTGCATGTACGCTTCGCGTCCCCCGCAACCCGTGCCAACGCTTAGCTCCGTCGTTCGGCGATAAAGGCATAAGCCAATGAGAATATTCAGTATAAAAGAAGACGGCAAATTTGAAGAGTTCTCACAGACCCATTTTCATGTCGATCATGAGGAATCGGTATTGGAAAATTGGCTCCAAAATAACTCCGATGACATTCTTGAAGACGGCAAACTTCTCATTATTGGTCGGCAGGTTACAACAAATCTTGGAAGCATAATCGATCTCCTTGGCATTGATAGAGAAGGAAATGCTGTCGTCATCGAGCTAAAACGTGACAGAACGCCTCGTGACACTTTGGCCCAAGCTTTGGAATATGCTTCATTTGTGGAGGAGCTTGACACAGACCAGCTCGAAGAAATTCTTCAGCGGTATGTAAGTGACGAGGCACTAAACCTTGCCAGCTACCACAGAAATTATTTTGAACTCGCTTCTGACGAAGCTGTTTCTTTCAATAAGGAACAACGCATTGTCCTTGTTGGTCAGCGCATCACCGGAGAAATCCGACAAACAGCATCCTTCTTGCGCAGAAAAGGCATGAGAGTCACATGCCTTGAGTTTTCCTATTTTCAGACGAATGGCGGCAAACATCTCCTTTCCTATGACACCGTAGTTGGAAAAGAACCAAAAAAAATAAAACAAATAACCTCAGGGGCCTTGCCGATTGTCTCGCAAGATTCATTCATGGAGTCTTTGGACAAGAACGGCAAAGAAGTTTTTGGTCAACTGCTTAAATTTGCTGCTGAGAAATCATTTCCCATACACTGGGGCACGAAAGGTTTCTCAATGAACGTCGACAAAAATGGTGTGCACGTCGCCATTTGCTATGGCTATCCGCCAAAAGCAGTTTTTAAACAATCGATCTACACGGCTCTTGTCGGCAAAGGCGGGCTCCTGAGTAAATTGGACGTCCCAGAATCGGAAATGAATCAACTTTGGCAAGAAGCGCAGGCAACGGGTCTCTTTCAACCGGCAGGTAGA
>JAQTTF010000086.1:0-1243 GCA_028710915.1 Minisyncoccota bacterium
CAAGAACCCAGATAGCGACAACTCCCCTCTGCCTTAAAAGAAGGATCCCCGACAGCACCGACAAAATCAATGCCCACCACTCCACTAAGAACCGAGGAGAGAAAAGCTTGTTTCTTTCTCGGCTCTATCTTCCCAAGACAAAGCGCTCGGCCATTCCCTTTTGGCCCCAGGCGAAAATCGTTTACAACAGTGCCTATCCTCAAAACATACAAAGGATTTTTGTATCCAGTTTTGAGATACTTTTGTCTGATTTCTTCTGAAAGAGCAATAATGCCGGAAGCGAGAAAGAGATCCGCGAAAATAGAAAAAAATCCTCTTGACCATTTTTCTTCTTTCAACATATAGCCATAATGGCTTGTCACGCAAAATGGCATAACGAGATGTTTCGCGAAATATCGCGCATACGTATCATGATGCAAATGAATGAAATCAAAGTGTCCAGAATTAATCTTTGAAACAATATCCTCTTTGTCTTTCGAATTGAAAATGACAACTTCATGCCCGAGCGCGGTAAGCTTTTCATAATACTTCCATACGACTATCTCAACTCCGCCCCAGCCTTTCGGAGGGATAGGGAGAAATCCCCCCGCCACCAAAGCTATTTTCATATGTGATCTTGCAATAATCGCTGATAAAGCATCCCGAAATTACGTGAACATCTATCCGCCGGTGAAAATTGTTCTTCTGCTCTCCGACGGGCATTCTCCGAACATTGTTTTCTCAATGTTTCATTATGAAAAAACTCGAGAACTTTTTCTGCCGCTTCTTTTGCGTTACCTCTCTGAAATAACAGGCCGGTATCTCCTTCGACAATAAGTTCTGGTATCCCGCCGACTCTTGCGGCAACAATCGGCAATGCCGCCGACATAGCCTCGATAAGACTTATAGGAAGGCCTTCAAATAAAGAAGTAAAGAGAAACACATCGATTGCGCTCAAAAGTTGCGGCACCTCTTCATTTGGAATCTGTCCGGTAATCACGAATTTTTCTTTCAATTTTGATTTCTCCAAAAGCACAGTTATTTCCTGCTTGAGATCTCCCTCGCCAACCCATACAAATCGGGCTTCCGGTATTTTCTCGGAGATCATCGATGCCGCACGAACAAATGTTTCAGGATCTTTCTGACGGACAATCCTCCCGACCATCCCGACCACAAAAGCGTTACGGGGAATTTTATATTTTTCTCTAGCCAGAAATCTGGCGGGTACGTTGTCCTTGAATTTGTCTAAATCAAAAGAAAAAGG
>JAQTTF010000086.1:1253-2555 GCA_028710915.1 Minisyncoccota bacterium
TATCATCCTGTTTCCTTGTTCCGATTCAATATGACTTAGATAGGTGACGCTTTTTGCGCGCCTCACGACATACCGCTCAAGAAGATAAAAGAAGAAACGCTCAAAAGGATTCGGAATCGTCAAAAAAAGCCAACCATGCCCGCTAAAGACAAACGTAATGGGTATTCGGCGCGTGGCAAATGCGGCCACAATCCCGGCTTTAGCCGTATGGGCATGCATAATATCGATATGTTCTTCCACCAGTAGCTTGCGCAAGGAGCGCGCAGCTGAAAATAAATGTAACGCCGAATAATTAATATCTACGGTATGGCAGATAACTCCCTTCTTTTCCAAAATACCAATAATCTCGCCGTTACCGCTTGCTCCAAAATGCATTTCAAAATCATCTTTGGGCAAGTACTCAACCAGACGACTAATAAATTGGCTGACTCCTCCCAAATCGCTTACAGGCTCGATTTCCAAGACTTTAATCTTTTTCATAATTTCCCCGCAAATTATCCGTTCATTTCAGACTTGTCGGCATAAATAGTATTCAAATAGGTATCGGCGACTTTTTCATAGCCCACACTCTTCATAAACGGATCGATGGTGGTCAATTTTCTGCTAAAAAGCCTATCGCCGGCCTCCATAGTTTCCACGACAACAAAACGCGGCCTATACAGATTCCAATCATTGGTCTGCAATACTTCCAGGTCATATCCTTCGGTATCAACTGACATAAAATCGATTTCCTTTTTATCGGCGTACTCGGCAAAGACTTTTCGAAGCGGTTTGATGGGAACATTTTTTGTCTCTACCAGTTTGTGTCCGTGCGATTTATTCAACTCAACTATTTCTTCCGAGAATGTCGAATACGCATCGTCCTCAAATATGAAAAACTTCATAACCCCCTCTCTATTCCCTACTCCAATATTCAGATTAATAGTATTGGGGCGATATTTTTGAAAGAGCGTAAATTTATTATAATTCGGTTCGATCTGTATTCCTTTCCATCCGCGTCGATAAAATTTATAGGTATTACTGATATGCATCGGATGATAAGCGCCGACATCGACATAGAAACCCATTTTCTTTTCTTTGAGAAAATAGTCCAAGAGCAAATCCTCTCCAACTTGACTGAAAGAGTGCCGCGGATGGGGTATAAGAAAAGACAGATAAACCCTTTTCAAAAAAGGACCGAAAGCGCTTCTTTTTAGCCTTTCTCTGAGTTTTCTGGTATTCATATAACTCTAGAATAAGGCATCATTTTAGCATAATAAATCCATTTGAGAGTGTTTTTGATTGAAGAAATTAATAGAGTTT
>JAQTTF010000029.1 GCA_028710915.1 Minisyncoccota bacterium
TGAAAAAATCCAATTTTCCTCTATAATATATGGATATGCCATTTGAAGATCCTGAAGAACAAACGCATACGATAGAGGCAGAAGAAGCCACCACAAAGGCGGATGAATTTTTTCAAAAACAAGGACTCTCGGAACGAGAAAGAGAATTAGCTTTGCTTTCCTTAAAAACTATAGGGAAAGACTTTAGGGTATCAGGTAGTCTTGATAGTCATGTGGGTGCAGAGCATATGGAAGGAATACCGCGTGAGAGATTAAAGGCTGTATCACAGGCTGTACAAGAGTGGATTCATCTTGAGAGATGAAGCAATTTGCTCATATTTGCTTGCGTGCAGGTCAAAAATTTTTACGCATTAGCTAAAAATCTTTTGACATGATTTTTGTGTGGCAAAAATCAGGATCGAAAACCTTTTGTTGCCGCTGTGTTTGCTCTCTACTGGTCAATTCTTGCTTTAATTATTTATTATATTATCGATAAAATAAAAAAAGAGTGAAGCGTTGTTGCGCTTCACTCATCCCAAATTATTTTCGCTTCTCATCCCACGCGATCGATTAGCGCCTCGTGGATGCAGGCTGCCATATCCGCGATGGCTCGCTTTGGATCGCTCACCGGATACGCCACACCGGCGACCTTGCCCTTCACACAGAACAGAAGTAGCCTTTGGTAGTAACGGCAACTCCCGACTCTGAATGTCGGCAGGCCGAGCTCCTCGGCAAGCGTGACACCCGGGTCGCTCAAGAGGGGGAACGGCAAATTCATCTCCTGCGCGAATTCCAACTGTGCGACGCGGGTCTGAACGCTCAAAGCCACGATGTTGATGCCGAGAGTTTTCATCCCGTGATGCTTGTTCCGCAGTTCCCGATTCTGCTCCATGCATGCGTCGATGGCTTCGACTTCCGTCCATTCGAGCGGTGGCACCTCCCTGAACCCTACCCCGAGCGGGAAGACTCCGACAATGGCCGCCTCGCCGATGTACTCCGCGAGGTATGCTTTTTTCAGCCAGTTTTTCTCTGTGCTTTCCAACGGAATATTCGGGATTCGTCTCCCGATAAGTTTCGCCGGAAGATCTTTCGCGATGACTAATTCAGGCATTTGTCCCTCTCCTTATTCCCAAGTTTCGCGTTTTGTGTGTCCGAGACATTCTCGGCGTGGTGCATTTTCTAGAAAACAGTATGCCAACTTTTGAACAAATGTCAAGTCTTCTCAGGTAGGCAAAAATAAAACCAGGTCTCTTTACAAGAGACCTGGCACTTTTTTGAAATACTCTACTCGTTTATTTTTTTGCTGACACTTCTTCTGCTGTCCTGTCGATTAGTCCTGTCCGAGGCTGATCAGCTCTTCGAACGCGCGGGCAAACGATGACCCACCGCCCAAAGCTCCGAGCATGCTCGAGATACCGAGCCCATCCATCCTGCGCGCCGAATTCGTTTCCGGCAGTTTGCAATTGTAGAGCTGGCGGGTCAGATACGCCAGTTCTTCGCGCAAAACCTTGCCGTCGCGGATAGCGTCTTTCAGCGTCACGAACGCGTCCGTCTGAGTTCGGAAGTTCTGCGAACTGCTCCCGTCGGCGAAGGTGAAGCTTCCATGATTGCCGCAGAATGCGCAGATGTTCAGTTTCGTCCCCTTGGGAAGGGGTGATTCCGAGATCTGTTTTAGGAGCGCCGCCATTTCGCGGTCGCTGGAGAGCGTGATTTGCCGGTACAACCTCGCTCCATCCTCAGCCTCGGCCTTGAAGAAGAACGGGCCGATTTTCTGCTCACCACGTCCCGCCGTCGGCAGGAAAATGATTTCGGCCGCGCTTTCTTGCGTGAAGCTGAGCGGGACGAGCCGAGGTCCCACTACGCTTTGCCACGCCCGGACGGTCGGCATCTTCTGATTGCTCGGGTCCGGCGGAGGCGGCGGAGGTGCGGAAACCTTCTCGGCGCCCGCGCTGTCCACTGCCGGCGCGACCATTGTCGGAGAGGCATGTACTTCCGGAATTGTCGCGCTAGCACCTGCTCCTGCCGCTTCGCTTTCGACCGAAGCTGAACTTGCCGCTCCCAGATCTCCAGGCACCGGGACCACTGCGGTCCTCGGTTTCCTACTGGACTTGCTTCCCCCCGTGCGTTTCCGCGCGGCTCTTGGGGATTGTGTCGTGGGCATGTGCCCCTCCCTTAAAAAGAGAAAGATGATAGATGTGGGCTGCACATCGCAGTGCGGTGTCAAAAGAACAACACACGCTCGGCGCATTATAACATAGAAAATTAATGAGTCAAGCTAATCTAGATTAGATCGTATATTCAAGAAATACGAGGAGTAGTGGGGCAGGACAGATTTTTCATGTTTTTGAAAAGCTTTGCTTCGAAAAAATGGAAAAGGTCCCCTGAGTAAAATAGTGTAACGAAGTCCTAAATACTTCGTCATTTTGAGTAGAGGTCGCATTACTCAATTCCTTAGAAAAACAAAAATATGTTTGGATATTGCGGATATAACAGCTATGGTTTCGATCTTATGGGAATGTTTATATGGGTTCTGCTTTGGGTGCTCATTATTGGATTGGTGGTAAGGCTTGTCCGTGAACATCACTGGCGTCACTGGCTGGGGATCCATCATCTCACTTTGAAAAACTCAGAAGCTCTCGACATTCTCAAAGAACGGTATGCAAAAGGTGAGATCGATAAAAAAGAATTCGAAGAGAAGAAGGTAGACATTATGAAACAGTAAAGGGATTCAACTCCACGACGAGTACCACACATTTCCTTGTAGAGATCATGTTTTGATTGGTATACTAAGGCTATGCAAAAAATAGCTACACGCGTGTTCATTTGTTCATCAGTTGCTTTCGGTATTGTGGGAATTTTGTTAATCTGGATCGGAGGACCGGATGGAGATAACTCATTGTTAAACCAAAAACTACATAACCTTCTATTGACGACCGTTTGTATCATACTACCCTCATTTGCATTAAGTGTTGCAAGCAAATACCTAAGCGACAGATCGTAATTTCTAAACTCCTGATTCTCATCTATGCGGACACCCGGCCCAACAACAAGGCCGGCGCATTCCGCTTTTCATTTTTGAGATGGCTTTCTTAATGCGGATATCTCGCGTTTCCGCTTTTTTACCGGAGATAACCCAGCAGATCCACTCATTGCGCGCAAGCGGAGTAATATCTTGCCACAATGCCATAACCTTTGGCGTCGAAACAATAGCTTTTCGCAAATCCGTAGGTAATTTGTGAACTGTACTGCCAAGAATTTCTCTTTTTGTCATGAAATTATTTTATCAAATTTTATGGATTATAACTTTCCAATATTCTTATACCTCTGGTGCATAGTCTGTAAGTAAATCCAAGCCAAAACGGCATAAAAAGAAGCAAGCTTTTATCAATCTAATTTTATATCCTATGACTGAACAAAAATATGGATCTGGATATGGAAAAAGGCCCGTTTGGCAATGGGTGCTTATATATTTAGTAATCGGTGGAATTGTGTACGGTATTATCTATTACTTTGCGTACGCACCGAAAGGGGGGTATACCACTCCGGCAGGAACTACGAATAACAATTCACAGCAGACGTCTGTTCCGGCTTATTAATTAGTGTTGAATCACGTTTCCGTTTGCGTCTACGACTACTGCCGTGTCGTCTCCAAGGAAAGCTTCTTCTCCGCCACCATCATCGCCGAGAGATCTTTCTATAAAATAAAGTTTGTCGCCAGACTTCAGGGTATAACTTTGATTATGATATTCAGGATTGGTGGATGTGAGGCTTACAGTAACAGTTCCGTCCGCATTATTTTTTGCAGTAACATTAAAACCAGAAAGCGCTTGCTTGGTATTCACGTCCATAGCATTCAAATTTGCCGGATCAATCTGGTATGCATACTGAGCATAAGGCTGATCGGCAAATTTTACAGCGCTCGAATTCGTTCCCGAGGTGAGCGGTGCCGAAGAATTGCTTGTTACTGGAGAGGGATTATTTGATGATCCTGAATAAAATATCCAGCCCAAAATAATAAGAACTAAAATAATAATTACTGCGAAAATTGTTTTTGTTGACATGGATATATACTATCCTAATAAATAATCAAAGTCACTCTCGTGGCGGGTATTGGCGGAAGCTTTCCTTTTTTGTTACGATTTTACTATCTTATGGAGGCGTATCCAAAATTTTATTACGAAAGCAAGAAGAGGACTTTATTCTTATCTTCTTTTCTCCTCATTCCGTATTTGGGCGTTTCTCTGTACTATACCTATTTGCATGCTTTAGATTTAATATACGCAGTCTCTTTCTTGAAAGGATTAATTGCAGTTTTCATCCTCTTTTTTCTTTTCTTATATTTTTACCCAGCAGCAACGCTCCAAATTTTTCAAGATCATTTTGTATACAAAAAAGGCAAATACGATCTTTCTGCAAAGTGGTCAGAAGTAAAAGCCATTTCTTTCCAACTTTCTGCGGCTAGTACGCCGAGTGTCTTACCCTCCGCACTCCTTATATTTACGGAGAAGGGAACTACAAAATTAATAGAGACGAAGACATTAAGGCGAAAAGACGCGCGAAATTCAAAAATAAATTTGATTGAATTTGTACGGGAATTGGGAGCTTTGTCGGGGAAAAAAGTGCTCTTGCGAGGCATGATCACGGGACAGTTCAGCAAAGCTTCTTTTGAAGATTATGCAAAGGGCTTAGGGCTTATAAGCTGATTTATCCCCAAGAAAAAGATATGAGTTCTGGGCAAATAAACCAAATCATTAGATAATAGAAGTCATATGAAAAATAGAACAAAAGGCTTCACCCTCATCGAACTTCTTGTGGTAATTGCCATTATTGGCATTCTATCAGCTATTGTCCTTGCTGCTTTGGGAGTCGCTCGACAAAAGGCATTTGATGTAAAAGTAGAAGCTCAACTTTCCCACATTAGAGAAGCAGCAGAAATTTATCATTCTGCAAATAATAGTAGTTATGGAGCTGAAACGAATAGTTGTTCGGGAGGGATGTTTACCGATGTTGATTCAGGACTTTCAAGATTGTCTGTTTCAGCGAATTATCCTAATGGCGAAAATACTATTGTTTGCAATACAAACAGCGATGGAACCGCGTATGCTGTTTCAGACAACCTAAGCACAGCAGGACTCTATTGGTGTGTGGACAGTACGGGAGTTTCTCGACAAGAAAATGCCGCTTTAGGCACCAATACTGCATGTCAGTAGTTTCTTTTAATTTCTAGAAAAAGAAAAAATATATCCTAGTTTGCAATTGTCCAAGTTGTTCCGCGTATAGGGAATTGTCCGGATACCATTGTTGCATTCGTATCAATTGACGCTACGTCGATCATAAGCTGTTCTCCAAGATAGAAAGAAACATTTTTAGTAAGCATTGCTTTTATCGTAAAGAGTCTCATCTGGCCTGGAGCGAATCCTCCATTTGTAATGGGTGCGAAAGCTAATCCATCTTTGAATGGTGTCGAGCCTTCTATACCTCCCGCAAAGCCCCGCGATGCGCCCCTATCATCAACGGTAGTAAGACCAATGATTGCCAAGTCGGGAGCTGAACCGTTTTGTTTGACGAAAAATCCTCTCAAGTAAGCAGGCTCTGTGCCGACATTGGTAATCTGAAGATATGAGATGGGGACTGATTTCCCCGCATGAACAATTCCTCCGGAGAGAAGAGGGACGAGTTGCACATCAAGCGTTGTTGTTGCCGATTTGGGAATATTTTCTGTGCTTGTTGCGGAAATTTCTGTACTTGTGCCCGCAATAACCGTCTCGCTTGTTGTAGCATTTAGAATTACAATCTGCTGACTTGGTAAGGGTATTGATGAAGGAATTGGTGAAGGTGTTGGTGAAGGTGTTGGTGTAATTTTTGCAGGAATTTTTTTAATAACTTTTGTAACCACATCCGTTTTAACTGGGATATTTTTAGGAGAAACTTTAGGACTGGTTGCAACCATGGGGGAAATTGGCATTGATGATGTAGAAATAATTGAAACTGGATTTGTATTTTCGGTAGCAATATAGATTGTTGATTTTACATCTGTAGTGGTATACGAGAGAGCAGTTTGGATCAATAAAATTACAGCTGCGATAACAGCGAAGCGGAAAGATAATGTTAAAAATGTGGCTGAAGTTTTCATGAAAAAATTTAGTAAAATTCGCTGAATTCCGGAAGGTATCCTCAGTGTATCATCTCGTAATTATTTGGCTAGAGAAAGAAAAAATGCCCATATAATATGGGCGTTTTTTCTTTTTGTAGAGGGTAGAATCTACTGAACGACTACGTGTGCAACGAGTCCGCTCTGAGCTGGATTTGTCAACAATATAACTCCGCTATGCTCATCAATATTCGGGGCTATCGCGATAGCTTGTAAGCCACTATCAGCAGTAACGATGCTTACGTCACCATCCTGATTCACATATGCATATGTTGCTGCGAAAGAGACTGCGGGAAATGCCATTACTGCGAGAGTGAGTGCGACAGACCCGGCTTTCAAAAGATTTAATTTAGTCATAGTATTTATTGTTTATTTATAATTTAGTTTGGTATAAGGTTCGACCTATTTAGTACCCTCTACCATATAAGCCGTTTCAAGGGGAGAAATATTACGGTTACTATTTCTTATGTTTTTTCGGCTTACTTTTCAGTTCTTCAATTTCTTTGTTCAACGTCCCAATGTGAGTTTCGAGTTTAGCTGTTCTCCCCGCGACCCCAGCTTCAAAATCATTGATATGATCAGAAAGTCTTTTGGCCACATTCATCATTTCGGTAACATCTTCCATTGCAAGGAGGATGATGGGGGGAAATATTTTCGATTGCGTACCCTCTCGATAAATTCGTCGCGCGTTCAGGATTATTACTTTATGGCCCACAAGTGGGAAGTCGTGATCAACTTCGAACCCTTTAAAAAAGCTGTTTCTAGGCAAAATATCTTCAAGAAGTTTTCGCAGGACGCGAATATTCCACTGCCCATTTCCAAGCTCGTACACGAGCTTCCTTTCAGTATTTTTCGGTTCGACCTGAAATGTTCGGTAGAAAGAATCATTGGCGGCCATTACGCATAAATCTTTATCGAGAATGAGAAATGGTTCGTGAACGGTATCTGCTATTGTCTTGGTATAGGCCAGGACTTCTTCCCAAATATGATCTATGGGGTCAATCTCAACTGATTCTCTGCTTTTCATATTTTTTCTCTCTTGCCATGAAGCGAGTACGGTCTCGCTCGTGGGAGCGTTTTTTTTGTTTTTTTCCATATTTTGAAAGACGCTATTCAGTGCAAATAATTACAAAAATCTCCTCTCATAATGAGGAAAAAATGAAAAGATGAGATTTGCTCGATCAATCCTTATTTAAGCAGAGGAAGGAAAACAGTAAAGGTGCTCCCTTTTCCTAAGGTGCTTATTACATGAATGGTTCCTCCGTGGATTTCGGTAATCCATTTTGAAATAGCGAGTCCGAGTCCAGTTCTTTTCCCTTCTGGGTCGCGCATTTTTTCTGCTCGGTAAAATCGTTCAAAAATGTGCGGGAGATCATACTCTGAAATTCCTATGCCGTTATCTTCCATAGTTAAAACGGCTTTATCTCCTATCTTACTTCCTCCAACTTTCACCCATCCATCTTTTTTATTGTAGGTGATTGCATTTTTGATGAGATTCAAAATGAGTTTTTCCATATAAGCCTTATCTCCTTTTATACTGAGAGAGGGGATTTTTTTGGGGATGCGTACAGAAATGTTCATTTTACGAGCAAGCACTTGAGTTCGCTTTACCCCTTCTTCTAGAAGTTTTGACAAATCAACTGTATCAGTAAGATTTTCCCATTCAAACTCTCCACCTCTTGAAGTTAGCATTGTGAGATCTCGGAGAAGTCGGGAGAGATGTTCGACTTCGTAACTAATAGCCCGGAGTGCGATCTTTGGAGATTTCAATTTCCGGTTTTTTCCAAATCCAAGCGCGAGATCAACATTGCCACGAATGATCGCAAGGGGAGTGCGTATTTCGTGCATAGCATCTGCGATGAATTCTGTTCGAAGTTTTTCTTCTTCAAGTTTTATTTTTATTGCCAATGTTTCTCTCTGTATGCGTAAAAATTCCTCTTTCTTTTTGTGCTTTGTAACATCAATAATGGTGCCCTGTGCTGCTGGTTTGCCCTGATAAGTGAATGGGTTTGAGGCGATTTCCACGGTTTTTTCTTTGCCATCGAGTGTGAGCATCTTGTATTCGACAAGCGGAAGCGTCCTTTTTTCTTCGAACGTCGCTTTCATGCGTCGTAGGAGTTGTTTGTGATAATCAGGATGAACAAAATCTATAACCAGTTTGCCCATAATATCCTCCGCTTTTTTGGCGCCAAAGAAAGCAACGGCAGCTTCATTTAGAAATTTAAATTTTCCCTCGCTATGAATAAAGAGCGGATTAGGGGAAAGTTGAACCAGATAGCGGTACAGCTTTTCATTCGCCTCCACCGTTTTTGTCGTATGTTCGTGATATGAAGCATGATTCCGATTCCGCGCGCTGATTGTCTCTTGTTTCTTTTTCCCTTTTGAATTTGACATGAGAAGTCTATTATTTTCTTTGTCTTAACCATATCAAAATTGACTTTTTAAGCAAATAAAAACTCCGGGGAGGTAAAAACAAACCCCGGAGTCATCTTTCGCTTCTTTCACACACCAATATGAGGTTCTCCGCCAGTGTGTAAGTAATATTCCACACGGTTTGCGGCTATGAGATAGGCCTCTATGAGGCCCATCTGGACATCTTGATTAAAGGAGAGACCGTGGAAAGTTTTCTCTCCTTCCTCACTTTTTCCTCTCAAGATTCCAAGCCACACAGACGTCGGAGATAAGTCCGTGATCCTCTCTGGTCCCATGTTTCCTCGTTTCGGCGATGAAGGATAGAAACGTGTCAGTCCTAAGGAATTGTCGATGACCGCGCTTCTAAACCGAACAACTCCTTCTCGAACCGGAGACGAACTGAGCGAATACGTCTCGACGATAGAATTATTGACTATCCTATCGAGAAGTCGAATAAGTGCTCCTTCGGCGGTTGGCGACGATACTGTATGGGGAGGAAGCGACTTGCCATCCTTTTTCAAAGTGAGAGCGACTATCTCGAACTCTCCCTCCCGAACACACTTCTTGTCCTCAAACGTCCACACTATAGGAGGAGGCTCGAGTATCGAATGGGCAATCTCTTCGAGTTCGAGATCCGAAATTTTGGCGTTTGTCTCGAGCCACTCAAAGACCGACTTGATAACTCTTTCCGTCTCGTCATGCGTCAATTCATATTTGAGTTCCTTCAGTCGCGCTTTGATGCCAGCCTTTCCGGATGTTGCCCCCAGATGGAACGACACAGCGTCCATTCCATAGGTTTCCGGCTTTACAATCTGGTACGTATTTTCATCTTGGAGCATACCATGCACATGAATACCCGATTCGTGCCTGGCCATGTTTTTGCCGACAACGGGTTTATTTTCCGCTACGGTTGTTTCTGTCGCTGAAGACACTAGCCGCGAAAGACTCCCGATTTTTACCTTGTCTATGTTGGTAAAAAGACGGTAATAATCCGTTCGGGCGTAAAGCGCCGCAACCACTTCTTCAATCGCAACGTTTCCGGCTCTCTCGCCAATCCCATTAATGGTGCCCTGGAAAATTCTGGCGCCATTTTTGAGACCCGCTAAGGTGTTTGCCACACCCAATCCGAGGTCGTTGTGACAATGAACGGATATCATCACGCCATCGCCAAACTTGCCATGCAGCCGGGAGATTGAACTGGGCATCAACACAATCACGCTAAAACCCGAAGTGATCCCGCTCAATGTCAAAGTGATCCTGGTCGGTTCCCACGAAATTTATTATCTGTTGGAAGAACTGGATGATGAGT
>JAQTTF010000087.1 GCA_028710915.1 Minisyncoccota bacterium
CGTTTGTCATTCCTTTGTAGAGTCCACCCTTTGAATTTCTTAGAACATAAACCGTGTACATGAATGTAGGTTGAGATAGACGCTCCTCACCCGTACCGAACGGTACGTTCGGGCGGGTAACCTACTGAAGCTTTTGCCCCCAAATTTATTGCAAGCTCGTCAAACATGACGTTTGAGCACCATGATAATACCGTGCAATATAGATATTGTCAAACGCATTGATCTATGGTATAGTAGTGGCAGTTTTGGATGCATTTTCTTATTTTTTTCATCCCACCAATTTATGAAAAAGGAAATTATTACAAAGGGCATAATTGATCTGCTCGGTCTTGCGCAATTGCCAGAAGATCGAAAAAAGAAACTGGTCGATCAGATGAGTGAAGTTGTTCAGATGCGGATAGCTCGTCGGGTGGATCAAGTACTTCCCGAAGATGCAAAATTAAGGTTCGCTCAATTACTCAATAGCGGAGCTGACGAAGCGACGGTGAACGCCTTCTTAGTTACCAACGTTCCTTCGTTTGACTCAATCGCAACAGAGGAAATTTTGAAATTTAAAGAAGAGATGGCAACGAATGCCGAAGAGGTGAAAGCTGCCTTAAAAGAATAAATCAACATGAACGAAAAGGAAAAAATAAAAAAAATGATTGACGCCTATCATGTATTTACTTCAGTTATGCACGAACTTGAAAGCGAACGACAATCGTTAGTTCTTGAAGCGAAAAAACGAATGGAAAAGGCAAAGGTAGACGATATCATGGCTAAATTACAATCCTTATAAATATATGCCTGAATTTAAATTAGACGACGAAAAGAAAAAAAAGGGAGAAACAACCCCCCCGTCTCATGAGGAAGCGCGCGATATTTTTGAAACCCAAATTCTTAGAACAACACCCGAACAGGCCTCTCGGGAAATCGAATCTGCTGCTCGAGACAGAGCAGATACGTTTATTGACACAACTGAACGGACTCCAGACCTTACTGAGAGTAATAAAGAAGGCTTAATCAAAAAAACTGAAACTGCGGTTGCTACCCTTGACTCAAAACTAGAAACTCCAGCAACAGAAGAATTTGCGTCAAAAGATTCAGAACCGACACAAGAAGAGAAAGAGAAAAAAGAATATACGCGCGAAGAGGTTTTGGATTCACTTGATGCTTCAATTGATACGCTGCAAAAGGAATATGCGCTTTTATCTCCTGGTCAGAAAAATTCGCCAAAAGCAAAAGAACTGGAGTGGGTCATTGAAAGCGTTAAACTTGCTAAGGCAAAATCACTTGATCAGGGGCAAGATCGGCTCACGGTTGAATTGCATGATGAGCATGGAAATAAAATTGGCGAGCAACAAGAAGGAATCCCTGTTGACGGAATTTTGAAATATTTGGAACTCTACACACAGCGGTTGAAAAAAATGTGCGTACCTGAAGAAAAAGCTGATCGTTTCGAACAGTTGGAACGTGTTATAAGCGAAAACGATAAAATGATGAGTTCTGGCGGCGTTGTGCCAGAAAACGTTGCCGCATTTCAAAGAAAAAATATTGCCGAACGAGATGCGATTTTGGCTCTAGCCGAAAAAGACCCAGACTACATTCGGGCGCAAGAAATGGAGCAAACGTTACAAGATTCTAGTAAACCGTATTTTGAAGCGCACTTTGGAAAGCCTTCCGATACGTTGACTCCCGAGGAGCAGCAACGCCAACATCTTCGCACGCAAACCGAGGCAAAATTTATTTCATCGGATTATCGGGCGACAGGAAACCCAGAGTCGGATTACAAAATGGCTATGGACGCGATGTCACAACGTAGGGAATTGGAGTTGCCGAAAGAAAAAGTGGTTGAGTCTGCGCCGACACCCGAACCGATTCTTGAAAAACCAGTTGAACCAATAATCGATGTTGCTTCGAAAGCTCCGAAGTCCACGCCTGATATTGCGTCACCTCTTGAACCACGTCCCGAAGTCAAGGTAGAGCCTGAGCGCGCAAAACAAGGCCCGTCACTTGAGTTTTTACGCAACGCTTACGCTGTCGCGGTCAACGGCAGAAAAAAATTGTTTGGAAGAACGTCAGAAAGTTTTGTTGAGCAAGCACGCATTGCATATGAAAATGCACTCAAGGAACAGTTTCAAGAACAGCTTGAAAATGAGTTTGCGGGTTTGGATATCAAAAATGCGAAAGTCCTTGAGAACTATGTACTGCGGCAAGCTGAGTTAACGGTTGGCAGCATGAAAGAGCGTGAAGTGCTGATCGACGCTATGAATGAAACGCAGGAAAGAACCGCTGGAAAAATAATCAAGGATTTTTGGAAGCGACACACGAAACTTCGTATGGCGATTAGTGCAGGGCTTACCGCTGGTGCGTTTTTTGCAGGCGCAACAGGAAATATCCCGGTAATGGCGGCATTACTTGCTGGAAAAGTCGCGATGTCTGGCGTCGGTACCACCTTGACCGTTGAAGCAGCGTGGGAAGGCGGTCGACAGAAATACGGAAAAACAGGAGAATTAAAAGAGGAAAAAATTGGGCAAATGTCTGATGAAGAGCTTGAAGAAGATTA
>JAQTTF010000030.1 GCA_028710915.1 Minisyncoccota bacterium
CATAAGACCGACTCGCGGCGATTTACGCAAAACTTTGAGGCCATAGTGCGCAAAAACACGATTCTCGCCGACAAGCGGGACCATGTCAGAGCACGTTGCCATACCTACCATATCCAAAAGCCACTTTTCGACTCCCTCTTTGAGTCCAAAATTATTTTTCTTCAAAATCGCTTGTATCAATTTAAAAACAACGCCCGAGCCGCATAAATCTTGGAACGGATATTTCGGAGAACATTTTGGATTAAGAATCGCAAATGCTTCTGGGAGCTTCGGCCCGGGCAAATGATGATCTGTAACAATAACATCGAGACCAAGCCTATTTGCATGAGCAACTTCTTTCGGATCAGCAATCCCGCAATCAATCGTAATTAAAAGTTTCGCTCCTTCTTTTGCGATGTCTAGAAGTGCGTCGTGATTCAATCCAAAGCCTTCGTCATGACGATGAGGAATATAAACGCGAATATTTTCAAAGTAACCAATTTTTTTGAAAAAATCAGAAAGGACAATCGCCCCAGGAATTCCATCCATATCATAATCGCTGTAAATGCAGATTTTTTCTTTTTTTTCTATTGCGCGCAAAATTCTTTCTACGGCTTTTTCCATTCCCAAAAGAAGAAAGGGATCATGTACATGAACATAATAGTCGGGGTTCAAAAATACTTTTGCCGTATCACGTTTTTTGATCTCTCGATGAAACAAGAGATGCCTAGTCAACTCCGGGTATTCTGCCAATTCTTTTTCTGCATCTTTTGGTATACTTTCTTTGACTCTATAGCTTTTCATTATTCACTATTATAGACCTCATTATGGACAATCAAAGCTGTATTTTTTGCAAAATCGTGGGGAAAGTTATTCCCTCTGATATTGTCTACGAAGATAAAGATTTTTTGGCATTTTTAGATATCAACTCGGAGTCCCCAGGACATACACAGGTTATCCCCAAGAAACATTATCGTTGGGTATGGGACTTAAGCCCAAAAGAAATCGGCGAGTATTTTAAGGTCACACAAAAAATTGCCCTGGCTCAAAAGAAAGCATTCAATACAGACTGGATTCTCTCAAAAATTATCGGAGACGAAGTTCCCCACGCGCACATCTGGATATTCCCCAATGACAAAGTAAAAGGCGATAGAAAAGATTTTTCTGGAAACGCCGAGAAAATCAGAAAGAATCTGAAATAAAAAATCGCGCCGGCAAGCGACGCGATTTCAGAGACGACACTGGACTAGTGTAGAGGCGAAACCCCTTCTTGCGCCAAGCGAAGCTTTTGAAAGAAAGCTTCAACATCAGCTTCGCTAGCTTTAGCGCCGGTATCCCCAACCACCTGTCCAATGATTTGCTCGTGCGTCCCAGAAAGACTGAGGTTCACGTATGTAAAGCGATGAACCAAGATCTGGAAAGCTATCTCCTCAGGATTCATTCCCATCACGTTCCCTCCTATTTTCCACCTAGCACAACACTAGCATACGAAGTAAAAAAGCAAAATCCCGGCCATAGCTATGGCCGGGATTTTTATCGAAATCTTATTAGGCCGCCTTTTTTTCTATTTTCGCCGCCAATTTAGGCATCTTGACGACATTCCCCGGTTTCTTTCTAGATATCTTTCTCCCGGTAATTTTTTCTCTCTTTCCTTGAAGCGTCTCAATCATTTTCTCATTTGCCTTGGTCGCATTTTCATATTTCTTCATATTTGCTTCGATTTTTGCGCCATTTCCTTTATTTCGAGCAAGTTGAGCTTTGTACATTCCCCATTTCTTTTTATTTTCTTTCATTAAGCGTTCCTGTTTTGACCAGTTTGCATCGATTCTATCTAATCGAATTATATCCATGAAACCATAGGAAGGTTTTCTCATTCTATGGACCAATCGATTAAGCTTCCGCAGAGGTTTCTTCGGAAGAACGAGCTTTTCTGTTGCGGGAAGAGTTTTATTTGCTTCCGGTTTGACCTGTACAATCTCTTTTTGAACCTCATTAGCAGGCGCCACAGAAGACTTTGGAATCTCTTCTGCCGCTCCTACCGTTGGCAAATCTTTTTTAACCACTACCGACTCTTTTTTTATTATTACAGATTCAGGCTTTACTTCCATATCAGAAGTTACGGTAGGAAGTGTATCTTTAACCAATTCGGGTTTTACTTCCATATCATCAGTGACGGTAGGAAGCCTGTCTTTCATAGCAGTATCCATTTCGACTCTTGCATCATCGATGTTCTTTTTTGAAGGATCAAAAACAAGTCCGGTTCCTTCTTTATTCATTTTATATTCAGCGCGATCTTTCTGGTCTCCGCTGAAAGTCATTTTTGCATCACTCTCGCGGCGAGATTGTAGTAATGCTTCCTGTTCAGCACTCTTAGTGCTAAGAGCTTTCTCCATTTCCACTCTCGCGTCTTCTATATTCTTCTGTGAAGGATCGAACACCAATGCCGTCCCTTCATTATTCATCTTGTATTGAGCACGATCTTTTTCGGGGCCACTGAACGTCATCTTGGCATCGCTCTCGCGGCGAGACTGTTCAAGCGCTTCTATCTCCTGATCATTTGGTTTTTCGAATGACATAAAATTAGAATTAATGAATGGATATATTTTACCCAAAAATTACACACGCCACAAGCAGGCGCCTAGAGAGAATAAAACGCATATATCATTTCAAAGCTTCAATTCCAGGCAATGTTTCATTCGCAAGAAATTCAAGCATCGCGCCGCCTCCGGTCGAGACAAATGAAAATTTATCAAAAAGGCCTAGTTCGCGAATAGTAGCGAGCGTATCTCCTCCTCCCACAATCGTTTCAACGGCGCTTTCCGCGATAGCCCGAGCAAGCACAAATGTCGGTTCTTTAAAACCTTGCTCGTACTGGCCGAGCGGACCATTCCAAAGAATAAACTTTGCATCTTTGATTTTTTGCTTCAAAACCTGATCAGTCTCTGGACCCGCGTCAACCATTTTTTCTTGTGGCGAGACACTCTTTGGACTCTCTACAGTAATTTTCTGTCCATTCTCCACAGTCACGTCAGAAGGCAGTATGAGCTTCGGATTTTTAAGAAGAGACGAGAGATCAAGTTTCCCTTTTGAAATGAGCGAGCGGCCGATTTCAAGTCCTTCTGCTTTGAAAAGATCGTTCGCAAGCGCTCCGCCGACAAAGACATTATCAGCAAGATTGAGAAATTTCTCCACTAAAGGCAATTTCGTCTCAAATTTTGCTCCCGCGAGGATGAAAAGAAAGGGGTGAGGCGGATGAAACGCTTTTGAAAGATTTTTCACTTCGTCTTCAAACAAAAAGCCAGCAAATCCTGGAATATATTTTGGGATCCCGACAATCGAGGCATGGGAACGATGGGAACAAGAAAATGCTTCGTTTACATATATTTCTCCAAACGCAGAGAGGTCTTTAGCAAATTTCTGGTCATTTTTTTCCTCGCCTTCGTATCGGCGAACATTTTCAAGAAGTACAAACGATCCTTCTTTTAAATTTTCAAAGATATTGTCTGCTGATTTATCATAAATACTATAGACAATAAACATCGGCAAAATTTCCCGAAGATATTTAAAGACGGGCATAAGGGTCTTATCCTCGCTCTCAATATGGCTGACAAGCACCACTTTTGCGCCTTCTTTCTGCAAATACAAAAGAAGAGGAAGCGTCCTCTGGATCCGATAATCGTCAGTGATGGTATCGCCAGAAAGCGGAACATTGAAATCACAACGCACAAGTACTCGTTTTCCTTTTAATGGCCCTGCTTCTTTAATAGATTTCATTTTATTTGAGTGAATGAGCAACTTGTAAAATAATGCCGAAATTTTTGGAGTTAAGAGATTCCCTTCCCACGAGAAAACCATCAACTTCTCCGGCAAGCAGAAGGGTTTCGACATTTTCCGGATTTACAGTGCCTCCATAAATGACAGGAACTTTCTCTACGGCATTTGGACCGAAAAATTCTGAGAGTACTTTACGGATAAAAATTTTCATTTGATGCAAATCTCTCGGTAAAATTGCGTTTTCTGCCCCAATCGCCCACACCGGCTCATAAGCAATCAAAACATCGGGAAGCGCTTTTTTAGAGACACCCTGAAGACCTGAATGGATCTGACGCTTTACAAATTCGAGGAAATGCCCGTCATGATTTCGCTCTTTTTCTCCCACACAGAAAATAACCTTGAGTCCTACACTTAAACTCGCCAAGATTTTCTTATTAATTACTGCGTCAGTTTCACCTTCTCTCCTGCGTTCAGAATGACCAATTATGACAAATTCTGCTCCCGCATTCTTGAGCATTGAGGGAGAGACGAAGCCGGTATACGCACCGTTTCCCTCAAAAGAAGAGGTATTTTGGGCGCCGAGAGCCACTGCGCCTCCTGAAGATTTTGAAAAGAGGGGGGAGAGATAGAGAGTCGGAGGGCAAATCACCGTATCCACTTTTTTACAGAGGGAAGCGATCTTTTTTATTTTGGAAAAAATGATTCGCGCTTCTTTAAGCGTTGCCGGATTCATCTTCCAGTTTCCAATAATGATTTTTTTTATCTTTGCCACGAGATCTATTCTACCATATCTCTAAAAACTCTCCTTCCATTTTTTAATCTTCCATGTTCCTCCGGGACCTGTGGTGAAAAGCGTCTGTGCAAGACCGATTGAATAGATAACCTGGGTATTATTGGTAAGGGTCAGCTTATAAGCAGTTACCTCTCGAAGCGTCACGTTGTTTTGGAGCTCAATCTGACCGTGCGGAGCGTAAGTGAGAAGGTTACCGGCAGCGCCGTTGATTACATTTATGGCTAAATTACTTCCCCCTTGTTCAGCACTTTTATTCATTGAAATAAGCATCACATATGAATCTAGATTCCCCGTTGATCCGTAGAAATTTGAATTACCGCTAGCAGAAATTTCTCCAGAGGTTGTAGGGCTAGAAGAATTGTCGGCAATAACAGGAACGCTTTTGTCTCCTGCCGAGTCGGCGACTTTCATTTGAACGCCAGTTCCTCCACTACCAGAAATTGTGATATTTCCTGTAACCCATACAGCTCCGGCAACCGTTAGAGTCGTACCATTTCCGCTTATGACAAGGTCACAAGGAATTTTCTTAGGGCCAAGAGTAGTATTGGTGCTTATCGTGTAAGTCCCATTCGTACAGGTAACTGCACCGCCCGCCGCAGCATCGCTCTCCCATTGCGCTATCAAACTATCAGTGATAGGAAAAGCAATTTGAGGCTGATCGGCGCTGCCAGGATGCGTGGCGCCAGAAACTGTTGAGTTGGTCAAAGTGGAAGCATAATAGGCATCTCCATCAATTGTCGTATGATCAATAGTGTGAGAATAAACGGAAGACGTCGCATGGATATTGCTTACTGATCCGGAAGAACCCGCCGCGACGACACTGCCTGTGATGGGATTATAACTATTTGGACTCGAGTTGCTTCCGAGCACAATTCCATTTGAGTACACATTTCCCAAAATACTTGACCCAGTGCTGATAAAATAGAGCCCCCCGATACCCGCCTGCACGCCGAAATTGAAAGAGAAGCCATTTGTGATCGTAATATCTTTCAAAACTTTCCGAATATAATTCGAGGCATTCCCTTCCGCGAGAATTTCTTCCTCATTCACTCCTGTCGTCGTGAGCGAGACGCTCGTTGTCGCAGTTCCGATCGACAAAGCTTCGGGAAAAGAGGTTGAGAGATTATTTTTAATTCTATAGTAAGCATCTTCGCTTCCGCCTTCTGCCGCAAAATAACTTTGGCGCGAAAATTGCAATCCTTGCACGATGCGTATTTGCCGGATCACAGGAGTAGTAACGCCGAGAACAATAACCAAAGCGATAAGAATGAAAAACACTACGGCAACCATTACTGCCTGCCCTTTCTTCCTTGATATGCTTATGTAATCTTTTAGACTCATATGATATTTATTGAAGGGGATACGAGCCTCGAAGAGTGGCGCTGTCATAAAAATTAGCTGATTTATAGCTCGCTCCACTTCCGCTTTCAAGCGTCATCGAAATCTTTACAGCCTCCGCAGTAGATGTGGAAATATGCTGGAAGATAAGACTTGTGACCCGAACAGAAGAACGCGTGAGTGCTCCGGAATCTGTGCCATTTTCTTTTACATGAAGCGTCTGCCCGCTTAAGAAAAATTGTATCGTCTCCGCATTTCCGCTTGCATCTGTAGTATTGAGCAGTAACTGCCCTGGGGAAGTGCCAAATGTGCTTTGCGAGATATCGACACTTTTTGCATCACGGATTTCGCGAGTAATACGTTCAAATGAATCTATCGCAGAATTTTCAATATCGCGGCCAGATTGAAGCAAACCGAAAGAATGTGAAAACGAAAGAAGTGCATCAACAACCACCATGAGAAGAAGAACAAGAATGAACAGATACACAAGAGTCTCTACAAGAGTGGCTCCTCTTTTCCACAAAACCCTCAAGTCTTTTATTTTTTTCTCAAGAAAAAAGACAGACATAATTAGTTGTTAAAAATATTAGTGAGGTAGGTAGGAATCGACTCCGTCGTCGTAGCACCATGAAAAGACCACGATACCGATACAGTGACGAGTTTTGTTTTCGGATCAAGCGTTCCGCTTCCTGATATATCTTGCGAGGAATTTCGATACACATCGGAAAGTCTGAATGTCCGATAAAAAGTGCCATCTATATATGAAGGAGTCGTGGTCGATTTGAAAGTTGCCCCGTTAAAGGTCAAGAAATAATTTGTATTTGAAGCAAGCGGCTGGATGTTGGCAGTCCATCCGTTGTCTCTCATTACTCGAACTGCTTCAAGACCTTCTTCCGCGAGAAGAGTGCCTTGAATTTTAGGAGTATTCGCAAGAGAGGCTTGAATAATAATATTGAGTGCAGAAGAAAGTCCAAGAAGCACAACCAAAAAAATACTTGCTCCAACCAGAACTTCCACGATAGTTATTCCTTTATAAGTTTTAGAGTAAGTCATAGAAAACATTATTGTGTTTGCGCGAGTCCTGTTGTTCCTATTGTAATCGTCTTAAGGGATGTGGGAGTGGAAATGAGAGAAAGAATAATGGTACCGGACTGTGCTGTCTTTCCAGAAAGCCTATCAAATACTATATCAGACCCTCCCCCAGTGAGACTTATCGAACTTATCTGCATCAGAGGATTTATTGTCATCGTTATATTCGAAGAATTACCGGATACATAGGCCGCCCCTATAAAAAGCACCGCTTTCGTAGTTTCAAAATGTACTCCATATTGAGATGCTCCCTGCGAACCAAGGGTATCGGCTCGTGCCTTTTCGAGAAGGGACAAAAGAGAAAGTGCTTCTGTGTCCAGATTCTTACTCTGTCGAAGAGACGCAAATGAAGTAAAGGTGAGAGATGCGATAATCGCAAAAATCGCGATCACAACGAGAAACTCCAAAATTGAGAATCCTTTCTGAAAACAAGAAGTCTTTTGTAAAAGAGATTTCATCATGAAATATGGCCCACCAAAGAATAGATTGGGGAAAGGATCGAAACAGCAAAAAATCCCACAGCGATTCCTACCATCACCATAAGAAACGGTTCAATAATGGTAGATATATCCTTGGTCTTTTGATCAACATCATCCTCATAGAACACGGCAACCTGAAGAAGCATTTCAGAGAGCTTACCTGTCTCTTCACCAACAGAGATCATCTCTCCGACAAATACGGGATACAATTTTTCTTGTCCGTTAAAAGTGCTTGAAATACTCTCGCCCTTTTGCACCCTAACCAAAGAAGCTTGAAGGGCTGATTTATAATATGAATTCTGAATCACATCTGCTGTAATAGTAATCGCTGTAACCACTTCGACTCCCGCAGAAAGGAGCGAAGCAAGCGTACGGGTAATCCTCGCAGCATTTACTTCACGAGTAAGCCCTGAGATAAGGGGAAGATGAAGAAGGAGGATATCCATTGTTCGCTTTCCTTTTCCAGTCCTAAAAAATGACAAGAGAAGGAGGAGAACTACGACAAAAGAACCGACAGAAAGAAAAAAATGATTCACAAGAACATCACTGATCCCGATAATAAATCTTGTCGAGAGCGGCAATTCCCCTCCCAGATCTTTAAAGGTGCTGGCAAGAGTTGGCACCACAAAAATGAACATAAGGACAGCGATAATGAGCATCACAGTCACAATAATACCAGGATACATCATTGCCCCTTTAATTTTTTTCTGGAGCAGGTACACTCGTTCGATTTGATTAGCGACAACTTTAAGAGATTCGTCCAAATTTCCGCTTTCTTCTCCTGCCTTAGTCATAAAAACAAATACGGGAGAGAAAACTTTTGGAAATTTCTTCATCGCTTCGCTCAAGCTTGTTCCTCGGCTTATATCGCCCCGGAGACTCTCCAATACCGCCTTTAATTTTTTATTTTTTGATTGGCGAGAAAGCACATCGAGCGCCCGAGAAAGAGCGAGTCCACCCTTCATCATTGAACCCAGGTTCCGGGCAAACATGATCTGCTCATGAGTGTTCACTGATCCGAAAGAATCGACTGCGTGAGTAAGAGAGTTCGAGAGCTTGCTATGAGACACGCTCAACGGTGTAGCAGAAAAAACAGTTTCACCTTCTTTTTTAAGTTCGCGATAGAGAGCAAATTTGTCCGCCGCCTCTCCTTCCCCTTCATACATTTCTCCCGATGATTTTTGTGCTTTAAAACGAAATTTTGGCATTTTTAGAATGTAATTAGCTATTCAGAGACAACACGAAGGACTTCTTCAATAGTAGTAACTCCCTGTACCGCTTTGAAGATTCCGTCCTCTATCATCGTGAGCATTCCTTCTCTTTTCGCCTGATCTTCGATTTCTTTTGCAGAAGCTCTCTTCATTACAAGATCTTTGATTGAAGGAGAAATTTTGAGCACTTCGTGAATACCAATTCGTCCTTTATATCCATCTTCAGATTCAGGACTTGCTTTTGCTTTATAAAAAGGGATTTTATCCCACACAGCTGTTTTTGCGACAATCTTCTCTTCTTTCAAAATATCGAGAATGTGATTCATATCTACCGCTTTAGAAATATCGGAAAATTGAGCCTTGCTTAAAAAATATTGCTCTTTCGTCTCACAAAGTTTTCGAATAAGTCTCTGGCCAATAACAATGTCCAACGTCGACACGAGGAGGAATGGTTCGCATTGCATATCAAGAAGTCGGGGGATCGCCCCGGCAGCAGAGTTGGTGTGAAGCGTC
>JAQTTF010000031.1 GCA_028710915.1 Minisyncoccota bacterium
CGTAATCTCCGATTTCCCAGTCCAAGGAAAGTATCTCGTACTGTCTCCCAAATATCCGACAATTGACATCCCTTCACAATGCATCACTGACTACCAACTCATGTTGAGTAGCTTCAAATTCCTCAAATAGACAACACAAATCTCTCCAAAGCAGTCTCAAACTCATGCATTCCTCGATGCGAATCATGATAGAGCGAAACAAGATCCGAAGAATATTTTTCAAGCTCCTCTTGCGAATAGCGATTACTTCCTGACAAAAGCAAAGTTTTGATCTTCCAGAAAAGCATCCCGGCAATCGCTTCCGGTGCTGATTCTTCCTCCAAGGCTTTGAGATAAAGCGCCCAGAGCCCCTTTGCATCTCGCCGACCAAACGCATCGCTTAACGCAAAGACATTGAATTTCGGCTTTTCGAGAACTTTTTTCTCATCACAAAGCTCAACTTTAAAAGCGTACTTTTTAAATTTCTCCAAAGATTTTGCGTCAAGCTTCACTTCCAGAATTAAAAACAAATTTTCCGTTTCTTTCATTTCGGGCAATTTTTCAACGAACGTTTCCAAAAATTCTTTATTTTCCCCAATCCCATTCATACAAACAATGAATTTCTTTTCAAAAAGTCCCGAGGAACCGATGAATTCCTGAAGTCTAGAGGGCGAAAAATCATCTACACCCATAGCAAAAACTTCCGCATCAGGACGTTTTTTTTGTGCGCCAGCGAGCGTCGCGTTTCTCTTCGCTCGTGCGCTATCCCTATCTGTACCGTAAAAAAGATAAAACATAAAAATTAAATCTCCTTCATTTCCGACCACTTTCCTCCCACCGAAGCTTTGGTCTTACAAACAATCCCAAAGATTTTTTCAGGTGAAATAGCATTTTCCATAATTTTTTGAATTTCTGGCAAAACTTTTTCCAGCATTTCATCGCGAATTTCATACATAAGCGAGTCGTGGATCTGAAGCAAGAGAAAAACATCATTTTCCAATTTATTTTTTTTGATATACATATCAACGCCGATCATCGCGAGTTTCGTAATATCCGCCGAGGTGCCTTGAAACGGCGCATTGACTGCCATCCGCTCCGCCATTGCTTTCACAAAAGGAAGTCGGGAACGCAAATCGGGAAAAAGTCTGCGGCGGCCAAAAAAGGTTTCTGTATATCCTTTCGCAGTCGCATCCTTTTTTATGGTCTCAAGATATTCAGCGAGCCCGGAGAAATTTTTAAAATATTCTTCGTAGAATTTTTGAGCTTCTTCACGCGTTGAACCAATATTTGCTTTGAGCGCGTTGACTCCCATTCCGTAAATAATGCCGAAATTGATAACTTTAGCACGGCGCCGCATTTCATAATCCACCTTCTCGACAGGTACGCCAAAGACCGCAGACGCTACTTCGTTATGAATATCCCGTCCTTTCTGGAAAATTTCTATCATTCTTTTGTCCTTCGAAAGAAATGCGGCAACGCGAAGCTCAATCTGCGAATAATCAAGCTCGGCAAGAGAAAACCCTTTCTCCGCGACAAAGGCATTCCTGATCACCTTTCCCAAATCGCTTTTGATCGGGATATTCTGCAAATTCGGATTCTGCGACGCCATTCTTCCGGTAGATGAACCCGCTTGCAAGAATTCCGCATGAAGACGACCATCGTCCGCGAGAAGTGTCGGGATCGTATCAATGTAAGTCGAAAGAAGTTTCTGAAGCTCGCGATAGCTCAAAATCTCGGCAATGATCGGATGGAGCTCTCGCATTTTTTCGAGCTCAGACTCTTTCGTAGATTTCGCTCCGCCCGCCGTCTTTTTTTGATTTTTCGGAGCGAGCCCCATTTTGTCAAAAAGAATTTCACCAAGCTGTTTCGGAGAATTAATATTGAATTCCTGCCCTGCATATTTCCAGATCTTTGCTTCAAGCGCTGAAAGTTTCTTGTGATAATCTTTGGAAAGTTCTGCGAGATATTTCGCATCAATTTTCACTCCCCTTTCTTTCATCTTCTCGGTAATGCGAATGAGAGGAAATTCAATATCCTCATACACTTTTTCAAGATTTTGTTTTTTAAGTTCGCTCATTATTACTTCCTGTGCCTCCGCAAATGTCTTTTTGCCGCTCCATTCCAAAATCTCTTCAAGCGTCGGCGTCGTACTATTGGAATCGAGAAGCCAGAGAGCGACAGAAACTTTTTTAAGCTGCTCCGGCGCAACATTTACTTCCACTGTCGGCGAAGAGAGAAATGTTCCCTGTGCAGGTTTCCCATTTACAAGCTCGTCCACTCGCGCGCCAAGCGTTCTGAATTCCAATTCTTGAAAAAGTTTTTTGAGCGCTTCAAAATCAACGAGTGTCTTCCAATTTTTCGTCGGCATCACAAAATCCATCGGCGCATCTCGGCGAATGAGTGCGAGCATTTTTGAAAACACCGCTTCTTCTTCGTGTTCCACCAAAAGGGCGACAATTCTTTCTGAAAGCCCAGCTTCAATAAATTGCTTTTTATCTTTCTTTAGTTTTTTATAAATCTCCTCCACCGAACCAAATTTTCCTATGAGAATCGAAGCGGTTTTTTCTCCAATTCCTTTGATACCTATAATATTATCCGAAGGATCTCCTCGAAACCCTTTGTAATCCGGAAGAAGTTCAGGCCCAAACCCAAATCGCTCCCGAACCATATCTTCATCATAAATAATCGTATCTTTAATTCCCTTTTTGAGCGTGTAGACCTGGACTTTTTTCCCAGAGACAAGCTGAAGCGTGTCCATATCACCGGAACAGATCACAACCTGCACATCTTTGTCCTTGCTCACCTTTTCTACGATAGTTCCCAAAAGATCGTCCGCCTCAAATCCTCCCACTTCAAAATAGGGAATTCCAAAAGCTTTGAGAACTTCCCGAGATTTTTTGATCTGCGAAACAAGCGCTTCATCAGTCTTTGCCCGCCCGGCTTTGTATTCTTCGTAGAGCTCGTGGCGATAGGTCGCTTGAGGCAAATCGTAACAAGCAATAATAAAATCCGGCTTTATATCGCCAATAAGTTTGAGGAGCATTGTGATAAGTCCATACAAAGCACCGGTTGGTATGCCATCCCTAGTCGCAAATTCAGGAAGCGCGTGATAGGCGCGGTGAATAATCGCGTGCATATCCAAGAGTGCGAGTTTTTTTGTTTTGGAGTCAGAATCTTTTTTCTCTATTTTTTTTGCCATGGTTTTATTCAAAAGAAATCTCTCGGGTATTTTCATCTATATGTGTGAAGTATATGTTCTCAATGTGCTTTGGTAAAATGTCAGCCACTTTTTCCGGCCATTCTATAAAAATAATATTTTTCAGATTTTCAGAAATTTCTTTCCAGCCGAGATTGACAAGCTCACGCGAACTTTCGAGTCGGTAAGCATCAATATGAACAAGATGCTCAAATTGGCCGCCTTTCAATTTGAAAAGTTTTTCAATGACAAAAGTGGGGCTTGTCACATCTTCCTTCACGCCAAACGCCTTCGCCACGCCTTGCATAAATGTAGTTTTGCCAGCGCCCAAATCTCCATGAAGACCGAAAACGCGAGCGGATTTTAATTTTTTCGGAGAGTCAAAAATACGAGAAACGAAATCTTTCGCGCATTTTTCACTCTCTAAAATGGTCTTGGTCACAATTTTCATATTCAAAGTCTACTCTACCACTCCAATATCATCAACGTAGAAAGGTCTAGACGCAACGAAGGGGACACCAGAATGTGCCCCCCTTCTTTTTTCCTCTTTATTTCTTGTACAAATTTCCTTGCTACCGATGTCCGCTGCGGACACCTCCGACAAAGCCGAGATCCCACTGAAGTGGCTCTCCGCTGGTGTCAAAGGTTTCCCACCAACCCCGATTGTTCCAACCGTAGTTGGGGCCTGGCCGAGGTGGTCGCACCCATTGGCCGTAATCAACGTGCCAGTAGTATCCTGGATGCGGCATGGGGGGTCGATCCCAACACCTACGTTCCTTGTACCACATGGCCCCTTTGAAAGGGCAATGCGAAGGATCGTTGTAGATGTTAACGATCGTGGTCTTCTCGACCACCTTCGTGGACACCTGCTGGTGAGACTTTTTATTACAGTCATCACAGTCTCCGGTTGTCCCCGTCGATGGACCATAGTACTGACCCGGCGGAAGCGGTGGTAGGTCGGTGCGGTT
Source organism: Minisyncoccota bacterium (assembly GCA_028710915.1). Lineage (GTDB taxonomy): Bacteria > Patescibacteriota > Minisyncoccia > Phycocordibacterales > JAQTLZ01 > JAQTLZ01. The sequence continues at coordinate 4,144 of JAQTTF010000031.1, forward strand.
ATTCACCGCCTGACCAACTGGTTTAGCATGCAATTCCCCATTCGGGAGATTGGACTGAACCATATCTCCCGTCTTCGGAACCCATCCACCCCACCAACTTTCCAACGACTCGTACCACACCCAGTCCTTACCAGGTGTGCCAGGGCACTTTGGACGCTGCCAATCCCAGCGCCCGTCTTCGGGGTGCTGAGCCCAGACGTAGCCCGGATGCGGACACTTCGGACGATCTCCGCCTTGTGCGGACTGTTCGTCCTTCGTCGTCTGCGGCTGGCCGTTTGTGTTGCCCTGCTGACTTTTCAACAACGCATTTTCGGCCTGCAATTTCTGGCCAGCTTTCAGACTGCGAACCAATAACTGGTCCGTCTTGCCCAAATGCCCCAGAAGCTGCGCGTTTACGATCTTTTGATTCTCGAACGCATTCCCGCTCACATCCACCCACGCCGGCGACAGACCGTCGTTGACGTCTCCTTCATATTGACCGGCGAACACAGTGGCCACCGGAAACAACAAGAACGAAACAACCCAAAGAGCTGTGCTCTTCATGGGAACCTCCTTAAAAAGCTCGGCGCAAAGGCCGGCAAGTTTAATGACAGTTTTCCAGCCCCTTGGCAGACAATCTAATTCACAAGGAACCTAGGACTATCTTATCACACAAAGACCCCTTTTGTCAAGTGGTTAGAGACATGAAAAAAGGGGAGGAAATGCTGTATGTATGCATTCCTCCCCGCCTCTTTGCTCTCACCTCTAATGTTCATCGCGACGTATTCCCGCCGCCCGCTCCAGGTCTTCGACTTGCGGTTCATACTTATTGATGAACGGCTCTTGGTCGTTAACCAGGTACCCCATGATGCGCCCTGATTCGGCGTTGCTTGCATCTTGGTCAACCTTGAGCTTCTGGCCGGCTTTCACGCTCCTCACCAACAACCTGTCAGTCTTGGCGATATCCTTGAGAGCTTCATTGCCAACCACCCGCTGATTCTTCAAAGAATTGCCCACAACGCGGATAATCTTCCCATTGGCAATAATGATGCCCTCGGGTTTATTCTGCGGTCTGTTGACCGGCACGTTGTCGATTGTCGTGATGTCCTGGTCGTTGAAACTACCGTTGCCACTTCCGTTTGCGGCCGCATCGTCGCTGTTAAGCGTAATGGTCTGCTGCGGTTGCGGCGACGCCTTCGCTTTCGCCCACTGATCGTTGGCGGGCGTGTCCGCCGGAGCGGGCGCGTTCACCACGTCCTTCGTTGGTTCGGTCTTCGGCGGCGTGACGCCACGGAGGAGCGAAATCAACAAGAAAACGATGGCTGCGGCCGCGAGACCGACGAGCACACCGTACTGATGCAGACGCTTCTGCCATTCCGGCTTCAACGACTGTTTGAGACCGATGATCTCGTTCTCGACACGGATCGCTTCCTGCTCCTTCTGGTTCAGCGCTGTCTGTGCGATATTGCGCTCACCCGTCTTGGCCCCGACATCCATCCGCGCGTTGTCGCGAGCGGTTGACTTCGTGGCAACATCCGTCCGCGCGTCATTGCGGAAGGTTGTCTTGTTCGCGACTTCCGTCCGGGCTGCGGCTTCACCGGGTGTCCCGGTCGCGGCAGTCAGAGCGGTTTGCGCCGCCGCCAATTCGGTTTCCCGAGTGGTGAGCAATGTCTGCGCCGCCGCCAATTCGGTTTCCCGAGTGGCAAGCGCCGTATTCGCCGTCGTCAACGCCGTTTCCGCGCTCGTCAACGCCGTCCTTGCAGTCACGATTTCGGCAGGAAGTGCCGCATGCCGCGTTTCCGCGGTATGCAACAATCCTTCATTCCGAGTCCGTTCTGCGGGTGTTAATGCTACCATGACTTCACCTCCAATTCTTGTGAAGAGTTGCCCCATGTGACGAAAGTGTCACAGGGATTCTTCGGTTTATGGCAATTTACTACCCCAGCCTACATTATAGCACTTCACAAGAAAAAGTCAAGGGTTTTGAGAAACCCCTGACAAGACAATGCAACAATGAAAAAAGGAGCGAAAATCGCTCCTTTCAAGGTTTATCGTAGATTGCGAAGACCTCTTATGATCTCCACACTTGTCCGATTGACCTCATTAACATTATTGGCCGTAACCTTGGGAATTTTCCGGTAAAGCGGATTATCCCCTCGGCTCACTTGCGGCCTTACGACCACCTGTTGCTGTTGGACTTCAGGTGAAGAAACACTGGCTACATCTCCCCCGCCAGTCTCTTCATTCTGTGAATCCTCATCTTCTGATCCAGCAACTTCCGCTGGCGGCTCTGGCGGACTCAGTGACTTGACCATCACAAAGCCCAGCACGACAGCCGCAAAACCAGCAATCAGGATGTACGCCAGGGTGGGATCAAAGCTCCCGCCACCTCCACCACCTCCGCCGCCGGAGGATTTGTGACCGTGTTCACTGGCTCCGTGAGCCATGATTCCTCCGACGATTAAATGTCCTATGGCAAGCAAGGAAGTCCGCACGGACTTAAACCTCATTTTCCATTTTTTGTCCTATAACTTTGTATCACAAATAAATAAAAAGTCAAGTCATACAATATCTCTTTGTTTTGGGGACAAAAAACGTTACACTAATAGCTATGATGGTTGAATTTGACGATGATAAACAAAAAAAGAAAGTCCGAGAACTTTACAAAAAAGAGGAAGAGGAGCTCGCTCAAGAACTCTCACAAAAATATGAAATAGGCTACCTCGATCTCTCCGCTATTTCGATCAACACGGACGGACTCGGCATCATTCCAGAGGAGAAAGCAAAAGAAGCGAAGATGGCTATATTCGCCATGGTTGGGAAAAAACTTCAAGTGGCCGTCACTGCCCCCTCAAACGAAAAGACAATTGAAATAGTGAAAGAACTTCAAGCTCGCGGCTATGAATGCACGCAGTTTCTTGTATCGAGAGCAAGTATTGAAAAAGCCTGGTCACGATATAAAGACATTTCATTTGCATATGAAACAAAAGCGGGTGCGCTTGATATTTCAAACGAAGAGATCGCAGCAATTCTCAAGAATGTAAAAACGATTGGAGACGTAAAAAAGCTCATCGAGGATGTGCTGGTGCAGAAAAAAGGCTACCGCATTTCAAAAATTCTCGAGATCATCGTCGCGGGAGCACTCGCAACCTCTGCATCTGATATTCACCTTGAACCGGAAGAAGGATACGTTCGGCTCCGTTATCGATTGGACGGCGTGCTTCTCGATATTCTCACTTTTGACAGAGATACCTACAATCTTCTTCTCTCGCGAGTAAAGCTTCTCTCGGGGCTTAAGCTTAATATCAAGGCAAACGCACAGGACGGACGATTCAGCGTGCACATCGATACGCAAAATATTGAAATCCGTACTTCTATCCTCCCTGGGGCATACAGCGAGTCCATCGTGCTTCGAATCTTGAATCCAAAGACAATTAATGTGCCGATGGAAGAACTTGGGATTTCACCAAAACTTTTGAAACTCCTTGAACATGAAATTTCAAAGCCAAACGGAATGATTCTTACCACTGGTCCTACCGGATCTGGAAAAACGACGACACTCTATTCATTCTTGAAAAAAATTCACAGCCCGGAAATCAAGATCATCACCATTGAAGATCCGATCGAATATCATCTCCCCGGAATTGTGCAGACGCAGACCGATGCAGAAAAAGGATACACATTCCTCACCGGACTTCGCTCCGCGCTTCGTCAGGACCCGGATGTAATCATGGTCGGTGAAATTCGAGACAGCGAAACTGCCGAGATCGCCATCAATTCCGCTCTTACCGGACACCTCGTCTTCTCAACGCTTCACACCAACGATGCAGCGGGTTCATTCCCCCGACTCATTGATCTCGGTATCAATCCGAAAATCCTCACGTCAGCAATCAACATCGCTCTCGCCCAAAGACTTGTGCGAACACTTTGTCCCGTCTGCAAAAAAGAAGTTCCCCTTGAAGGAGAAACTGAAACTCTCATAAAATATATCCTTTCTACTATCACGCTTCCTGAATACAAAAAAATAGAAGTGAAAACAATGTGGGTCGCGGTTGGGTGTGATAAGTGCAACAACACTGGCTACAAAGGACGAATCGGGATCTACGAAGCCATCCTCACAGACCAGGCAATTGAAAAGGTGGTGGAAGAAAATCCAAGTGAGCGAGAAATACGCGCTGCAGCAGCTCCGCAGGGGCTTCTCACCCTAGAGCAGGATGGGGTCATAAAAGTACTGCAGGGAGTGACTTCGCTCGATGAATTGCAACGCGTAATTGAAATTAAGATGGCCTCATAACAAAAAATCTTCACCTAAGAGTGAAGATTTTTTACGGAAACAGAGAGACACAAAATTCCATGTTGTAAATATGGAAGAATAGAAAAAGAGGAGTACTATTGGAACAAGAGAGCTCCAGCCCAGAAATCTCTAAGCAATTCTTTTCATAGTAAACTATAAAAAGTTAAATATACCCTCTAAGGATTTTCCCAGTAAGTAACCGAAGTTACAACCAGAAAGTCCTTGAAGGATACTAATAAACGGTGAGGCTTAATTGCTTAGAGATTTATGTTCTGGATCAAAACACTATTTTTTGATTTCAAATCCTATTCACTTTCCACAAAAGCTCATTTTCTCCTTTTTCGA
>JAQTTF010000032.1 GCA_028710915.1 Minisyncoccota bacterium
CCAACTTCAAGATTAGGAATCGTTTGAGACCCCTAAGAGAAGATTAGGTGATAGGCTTTAGCTGTACGCACAGTAATGTGTTGAGGCGAGAAGTACTAATTCGTCGATTTCTGTTAGGAAATGAAGAAACCACCCCAGTTAGAAAGTGGAAACGCTTCTAACGGGGTAAACTTCTAACTTTTTTGTTAACCTGTTCTGTGGAATGTAAATTCCACAGAAGTTCAGCAGTGAAATTTTTTCGGGATATGTCGCGAAAAAATTTCACTGCTGACGTTGAAATTTAGGTTGCTCTGTCGTCCAGCTGGTAGGACACCGGACTCGATTCCGGGTATCCAGGTTCGAATCCTGGCGGAGCAACCAAAAAGTTTTCGGCAGTTTGAAATTCGGGTGGCTAATGCAGATTACTACTTAAGGGCATCGGTGTCATGACACCGAGAGCCTTCGCGCAGAAGCCACCTACCACATTCGTGCGTCTGGAAGGCAGGTACCCGCTCAGGTTGAGAGCGGTTTAGGGATGGCGACATCCCGAGCCCGTGTTCTTTCAGACTCATGGAGTGCTTCGAGCAGCGAAAGCCAGATTTTCCCGGCAGACCCGCTGGCAATCTCGCCGTAGTTGCTCGAGCACTTAGAATTGATTTGTTGTTCTTTACAGATTGGGAAGTTATTTTTGCATGCGGAGCCCTCGGCTTCCTACACGTAGAAATACTTTCCATGTGCTGGATCCTCTCGTACCACCAGGGGGGAGGATCCAGCCATACTATGTTGAACCTTTTGTCTTGGTGACTTGACGCAGTGGTCACACCTCTTCCCATTCCGAACAGAGCCGTTAAGCACTGTAGTACCGATGATAGTCCTTTGGAGCGAAAGTAGGTAGTCGCCAGGACAAAGTGTTCAACAATCAAATAAAAAGAGCTCATTATGAGCTCTTTTTATTTGATCCGTTTTTACTGGCGACTACCTACTTTCGCGAACCCGTCCTTTGGAGGTGAGGGATGGGTAAGGGACCCGTTCCTCACGGCCGGACCCGCCTTGGGCGGGGAGGTGGGGTCGCGAGATTTTTCAGCAGAAAAATACTCGTGACAAAGTAGGCTTATCAGGACTAATGAAAAGGTTGTTTTTGTTTGCCTGTTCTTTTGCTATCATATACAGGTATGTCCTGGTCCTCAAAAAGGAAATTCGAATATGCTGGCGTTGCCATTCTCGTTATTCTTGTTCCGGTTGTTTTAGCTGGTTATGGTTATTTTCATCGGACACCTACGTGTTTTGATGGAAGCCAAAATGGAGATGAACAAGGAACTGATTGTGGAGGCTCGTGTCTCAAGCTTTGTGATTTCCAAACCATTCCCCCGATACTTCGTTGGCAGAGATTTAGCAGAGTGAGTGCGGGACTTTATAATGCGCTTGCGTATGTCGAAAATTCAAATCAAGTTGCAGGTATCCGAAGTATTTCTTATCTTTTCAAATTGTATGACGAAGATGGAGTGATAATAGCAAAACGAGAAGGAACGACGTATCTTCCTCCAAAAAAAATCTCTCCGATTTTTGAAGGTGCGATCGATACTGGACAGAGGACTGCGGTCCGCGTGACATTTGAATTCACGGAAGATTACGCGTGGGAAAAATATTCTACAAAAGAGCCAAATGTATCTCTTACCAATAAGGTGGCCACAAGTACCGAAAGTGTTCCTCGTCTTGATGTGAGGGCAGAAAATCTTTCCTCAGCAAGAATTCCGCACGTTGATTTTATTGCTGTTATCTATGATGAAAAAGGCAATGCTATGGCATTTTCAAGTACGGCTGTCGATAAAATGGATCCTAATATGCCACAAAATCTCGTTTTCACCTGGAGAGAGCCATTCCTTTCCCCGGTATCAAAGATAGAAGTTATTCCCAGAATTGATTTTTAAACTTACTTTATGAAGCCGATTATTGAGAAGATTCTTGCAAAGACAAACCAAGATACTATTTCTTCTAAAATCCAATCAATCGATTGGGTGCTTTTTTTCGCGACGCTCCCTGTCATCGGTGCTGGGCTTATCACAATGAATTCGTTTGTTGGTGAGAGTTATTTTTTTCGTAAACAACTTATTTCGCTCGCGATTGCGCTTCTTGTTTTTTTTATTTTCAGCAGGATCGATTTCCGATTTCTTCGAAGGACGCGAGTGGTGATTACCCTTTTTGCGTTCTCTGTAGCTTCGCTCCTTCTTCTTTTCGTGCTCGGTGTTGTCTCTCGAGGTTCACAAAGCTGGTTTAAATTGGGCCTCTTTGCTTTTCAACCGGCCGATGTTGCTAAGCTCGTGCTTATTATTGTGATGGCAAAATATTTTTCTCGCCGACACATTGAGATTGCTCGTATTCGGCATATTTTCGTATCCGGTTTTTATGCGTTTGTTTTATTTCTTCTTGTGCTCCTTCAACCGGACTTGGGTTCTGCAGTGATCATATTTTTCGTATGGCTTGGAATGGTCTTGGTATCAGGGATTTCCAAAAAGCATCTTTTCCTTGTTTTTATGATAGGAGCGGTTTCTTTTTTCGGCCTGTGGCATTATGCTTTCAAACCGTACCAAAAAGAACGCATTAAGAATTTTATCAATCCATTGGCTGATGTCCGGGGAAGCGGGTATAACGCATATCAATCTACTGTTGCCGTGGGAGCAGGAAGAATTCTAGGAAAAGGAATCGGACTTGGCACGCAGTCACGGCTTCAATTTCTTCCAGAATATCAGACGGACTTTATTTTTGCGGCATTTGCTGAAGAATGGGGATTCTTAGGAGTTACTTTTCTTTTTGTGTGTTTTGGGGTTGTCATCTGGCGTGTTCTTTTGAACGCGCTTCACGGAGCTACCAATTTTGAAATACTTTTCGGAGTCGGACTTGCTGTCTTGTTTATGTCACACTTTATTATTCACGTAGGAATGAATATGGGACTTCTGCCCGTTACAGGCCTCCCTTTTCCTTTTATGAGTTATGGTGGAAGCCATCTTCTTACTGAATTTGCTGGCCTCGGCATTCTTATGGGAATGCGCAGATACAGCCGAGATGTTCATAAAGATTCTATGAAGAATGAGTTTTTGGGTGCATAGTATTGATTGTATCTACACCCAAAAAAATCCGAGTCGCGAAGACTCGGTTTTTCGGCCAAAACGGATGCGTACAATCAGCCCAATTTAAGCTCGAGTTGATTGGGATTCTTTAAGAAAGGATCTGGCTCAAGCTCTCCTGCTCTCGCCATTCTTTCTAGAATCTCTGCTGAGATTTGTCCACCGCAACTTATGCAGTCGCGGTTTCCCTGTCTGTCGGCGAGATACTCAGCCTGCGGACGCGGGATGTTACAGGTACAAACTTTGGGCGATCTTGGATCGCTCATGCTCTGCCCTCCAGGCTTGAGTTTCTCATCACGGGATGAGCTAAGTTACACTATGAGAATAATAACCAATTTCTTATTTTTTGTATATGTCGAAAGTTTTTTCGAGCATTTTTTCCAAATTGAATTTTTCTGTAACATCTTGCTTCAATTTTTCTCCAAATAGTTTCCTTTCTTCTCTGTGGGCGATGAGAAATTTGAGTCCGAGTTCTATCTCCCTTGCGCTTTTAGGCTTGATAAGCATTCCATTTTTTTGATCTTCAATAATAGTTGGAATGCCTCCTACTGCTGTAGTAAGTACTGGTATGCCGGCTCCTCCAACTTCAAGAAGTGCATACGGAAGGCCTTCTTTCACTGAAGAAAGAAGAAATATATCGAATGCCTTTGCAAATGTGGATGCATTTTCGATAAATCCGAGAAGATATACTTTTGAGCTTAAATTTTTCTCTTGAATGTATTTCGTAAGTTTCTCGCGGTCTTCTCCTTCGCCGATAATGAGAAGAATGTAATCATCGATACTTTGCATAGCTTCGGTAGCATACGAAAGTCCTTTATTCGCAGTAAGTTCTGCAATTGTTCCGATGATATGTTTTTTGAGAAAAAAATCCGGCGCAAGACCAAGCGTCATTGCTAGTTTTTCTTTCGCATCAGTTTTTAAAAGAAAATGGGGGAGTTTTATGCCATTCGGAATTTTTAAGACTTTTTCGGAAATATTTGAGAATGATTTTGCTTGTTTTTCTTCTCTCTCGGAAAGCGTGATTGTTGTCGTGGACAAAAGAAGTGTAAACCATGTAATACATTTAATCACAAAGCGTTCGAGTGAAGATCGTTCCTCGTTGAAAGCGAATCCATGTGCGGTAAAAATAATATTTTTTACTCCAGCAATTTTTGCTGAGAGGGCTCCCATGGCTCCTATTTTCGAACTATTGAGATGGACGATATCTGGACGCTCTTTTTTGAAAAGGAGGAGAAGCTCAAAGAATACTTGTATATCTCCAATGAGTTTAGGATTTCGCTCGAGTTTCTGAAGCGATAATGTTTTGATATTTGCCTTTTCAAGATAGATTGCGAGGAGCCCTCTGCCTCCAAAGACAACCATGGATTCGTAGCCGTTTTTAGGAAGATGAGTTGCTAGGTCATATACATAGCGTTGTGCTCCACCCCAGTTTGATTTCGTAATGACGTAGATTATTTTCTTTTTCTTCGGTTGCAGATCCATAATATTGTGATGAATACACGATAGCATTTTGATACCCGCGCATCAATCAGCATGATTGCCCGAATCGGTTTTTTATTGTACTATCTTTCCACATGGTTACTTCGCATAAAAAAGAACCTTTTCTCCTTTTTATGGGTGATGTTGTTTCCTTGCTCTTCGCCCTCTGGGTGACTTTGCTTTTCAGATATGGAGAGCTTCCAAGCCAAGCGCTCTTCGTCTCACATCTTTTAGCCTTTCTTTTTCTCTTTGTTATCTCGATTGGAGTATTTTTTATTGCTGGACTCTACGATAATCAGACCCTTCTTACAAAAAGAAATTTGCCTGCACTTATCGTAAATGCGCAATTGATCAATAGCATTATCGCTGTTCTCCTCTTCTATTTTTTCCCATTTCTTGGGCTTACTCCAAAAACAAATCTATTCCTTTTCCTTCTTGTCTCGTCGATTATTATCATTGTCTGGAGACGGTGGGGTATACAGCATGTCGCTCTTAGAAAATCACAAAACGCCCTCCTTATTGGAAGCGGAGAGGAGATGAAGGAACTTGAGCAAGAGATTAATTCGAGTTCTCGATATGGTATTCACCTCATTTCTTTCCTTGATCTTACAAGTACCGATCTTGATGTTCAAAGTCTTTTGGATACGATTCACGGGAAAGGTATTTCTCTTATTATTATCGATCTTGAACATAAGAAAGTCGCGCCGATTCTCCCTGATCTCTACTCGCTCATATTTTCAAATATTAAGTTTGTACATTTTAACAATCTTTACGAAGATATTTTTGGAAGGGTACCGGTTTCTCTTATAGAACCTATGTGGTTTCTTGAAAATGTATCCGCCTCTACTCATGCTGTATATGATTTTCTCAAACGATGTATGGACATTTCTCTTTCTCTCGTTCTCGGGGTACTTTCTTTGCTGTTATATCCATTTGTGTTTCTGGCAATTAAACTTGATGATGGGGGAAGATTCTGGAGTATGCAAGAGAGAATCGGCAGGCATAATGCTTTGATTAAGGTTGTGAAGTTCCGCACAATGGACATCGCAAATGATGGGGCGGAGTGGGGAAAAGGAAATACTAATAAAATCACTCGTGCAGGCAAATTTCTTCGGCGAACGCGCATTGATGAATTGCCTCAGTTGTGGAATGTGCTCCGAGGGGATCTTTCTCTTGTGGGTCCTCGTCCAGAATTTCCTTCACCCGTCCGAAGATACGCAAAAGAGATCCCATACTATAATGTCCGGCATATTATAAAACCGGGGCTTTCCGGCTGGGCGCAGATCTATCATGATGGGCATCCTCACCACGGAGATCCAGACAATATAAGAAAAACAAAAGAGAAACTTTCTTACGATCTTTATTACATCAAGTATCGCTCGTTCGGGCTCGATATCAAAATTGCTCTTCGCACCCTTCAAATTCTTATTTCTCGAAAAGGGGTATAATTTTCTTTATGGGAAAAAGTAAAAAAATGAAAGTGATCGTCACTGGAGGGGCTGGTTTTATCGGATCACATCTTACTGATGCGTTGGTAAAAGAAGGATATGATGTCCACGTAATCGACGATCTCTCAAAGGGTTTGCAAAAACAGGTCAACTCTCAGGCAGTTTTTCATAAGGCTGATGTAAGAGATTTGGAAAAGATAAAATCTATTTTTACAGGAGGATATGCAGTATTTCACCTTGCCGCCCTTCCACAAGTTCAATATTCGATTGAACATCCTGTCGAGACAAATGACATAAATATCAACGGCACTCTCAATGTTCTTTTAGCCTCCAAAGAAGCTGGGGTGAAGAGAATAATATATTCAGCTTCTGGGGGTTCGGTATACGGCGATCAAAAATTTTTTCCAGTCAATGAAAAAATGCTTCCTCAGCCAAAAAGTCCTTACGCTATTCAAAAATATATCGGAGAACATTTCTGCCGCATCTGGAGTGAAATTCACGGTTTAGAAACAGTATCGCTTCGCTATTTTAATGTATACGGTCCTCGCGCGCATGAGAGTGGGGCATATGCTTTGGTTACTGCACTTTTTCTTAAACAACGAAGAGGGGGAAAGCCTTTGTCCATTACTGGTGATGGTATGCAGACGAGAGATTTTGTTCATGTCGCTGATGTTGTGCGCGCGAATATCCTGGCTTTGAAGAGTAAAAAAGTCGGTAAAGGGGAAGTCATTAATATCGGGAGCGGAATAGAATCTTCTGTTCTCGCAATAGCAAAAATGATTGGTGGGCCCGTTATTCACATGGAACCTCGTATTGAACCGCGTCGTTCATTTGCAGATATCGCTCTTGCAAAAGAGCTTTTGGGATGGGAGCCGCAAATTTCTCTTGAAGAGGGCATCAAGGAACTCAAAAAACTCGCAAATATCTAGTTTACAAGTCTTTTATAGAGAACAAGGATATCCTGTCGTGTCAATATATGCACTCTTCAAAAAACCTATATAATACTTGCCATTATGATCAAAACTCGAGTTACAGCAATACTGCTTCTTGCGGTTACGGTACTTCTCGGACTTTTTATTTGGAAGAGTCAGACAAATCCTACTTCTCATTTTCCCTTTCGACTCGGCCTTGACCTCAAAGGAGGAACAGCGCTTACCTATAAAGCTGACGTTTCAAAAATCGACAAAAGCCAAGTCAGTGCTTCCATGTCGACACTTCGCGACGTTATTGAGCGCCGAATAAATATTTTTGGTGTTTCAGAACCTGTGATACAAGTTGAAGAAGGGGGAATTGTCGGAGGCACAGCTGCACCGGAGCGGCTTATTGTTGAATTGCCCGGAGTGACTGATATCAATCAAGCTGTCGCTCTTATCGGCAAGACTCCACTTCTTGAATTTAAACTCGTAGAGCCGGCTGTTAAAACCGCAACCACTAAAATGGTAAATGGAAAACTTGAGGCGGTTATTGATGAGAATGCTACCTCGACAGCGCAATTTGTCGATACCGGTCTCACTGGGAGTCTTCTTCAGAGCGCACAGTTGGAATTTGATAGTACATCCAATCCAATCGTTTCTCTTACTTTCAATGGCAAGGGCGGAGATCTTTTTGCAAAAATCACTCGAGAAAATATCGGGAAGCCTCTTGCAATTTTCCTCGATGGAAATCTCATTTCATCTCCAACTATTCGTGAGGAAATCAAAGATGGAAAAGCTCAAATTACTGGCCAGTTTACAGTACCCGAAGCTCAATCACTTGTCCGGGATTTGAATTATGGTTCGCTTCCTGTACCTGTTGAACTTATTTCAACGCAGACGATCGGTGCTACGCTTGGTGCGCAAGTGCTTCATTCCGGCATTCAAGCTGGACTTTGGGGCTTTCTTATTGTCGCCCTTTTCCTTATTCTCTGGTATCGATTGCCCGGGCTTCTTTCTGTCATTGCGCTTGTGACCTACGTGATACTTATGCTTACGCTTTTCAAGATCATTCCAGTAACGATAACTTCAGCGGGTATTGCCGGGTTTATCCTCTCAATGGGAATGGCAGTGGATGCGAACGTGCTTATCTTTGAAAGAATGAAAGAAGAACTTCGTCATGGCAGATCCCTTGAAGACGGCATTCGAGAAGGATTTTCTCGAGCCTGGCTTTCAATTCGCGACGGAAATCTTTCTGGTATTATCGCATCCATCATTCTTTTCTGGCTCGGAACATCTTTGGTAAAAGGATTCGCACTCACTCTCGGTATCGGTATTTTGGTTTCAATGTTTACTGCGATTGTGATTACGCGAACGTACCTTTTTGCTCTGGGTGTGAAAAGCCAATCGCCGGTGGTTAAATTTTTATTCGGTAGCGGAGTAACAAAATAATATGTGGGTAGTAAACAATAGAAAAATACTTTTCAGCATTATCGGCATTCTTGTCGTCCTTTCTGTAGTATCCTTTT
>JAQTTF010000033.1 GCA_028710915.1 Minisyncoccota bacterium
GACTGTGGATGCAGAGCGAGTAAAGCACTGGATTGCACAGGGTGCAGAGCCGACCGACACGATGCACAATTTTCTCATTAGTCAGAAGATCATTACCGGAAAGAAACGAAACGTGCTTCCAAAGAAGTCTCCGATTAAGAAGGAGGAAAAGGCGGGGGAGGCAAAAGCCGAGGCTCCTAAGGAGGAGGTAAAGAAAGAAGAAAAAACCGAAGTTCCAGCAGAAACTCCTAAAGCTTAATACAAAATTTAAAAAGCGCCGCCCTCAAAAGGGCGGCGCTTTTCCCTTTCTTGATATTTTTTATTATTGTGCCGTATTAAAATTACCTTTTGTTTTTTCTAAAAAAAGGTGTATATTATATTTTTAATGAGCCTCCAAATACTGCATTCCATTCACGAGCAAACTCTACAAGATTTTTTAAAAACCGGTTTTTCTTATTTTCCCTCTAAATAGGGAATTTTTTTTGCCTATGAAATTATTTCTCAAAGACGGGTCATCATACAAAGGAGAAAGCTTTGGAGCGCCGAATGCTATGTGCGGAGAAGTTGTTTTCAATACAAGCATGACTGGGTATGTAGAAAGCCTTACCGATCCGTCCTATGCCGGACAAATTCTTGTCTGTACCTATCCTCTCATTGGCAATTACGGAGTGCCAAATTCCTCTACTTTTGAATCAAAAAAGATCCAAATAGCTGGACTTGTCGTGTCGGAATATTCAGACAAATATTCTCACGAAGATGCGAAACAGTCCCTTCAAGATTGGTTAAAAAAAGCAAAAGTTCCTGCAATTACTGGAGTTGATACGCGCGCTATTACCAAAAAGCTCCGCGAACATGGAGTGATGCTTGGCGCACTTGCAAATGAAGCACCAAAAGTTTTTACAGATCCGAATGAAGAAAATCTTGTTGCAAAAGTTTCTACGAAAGAAAAACAAAAATACGGCTCGGGTAAAATAAAAATTATTGCAGTTGACTGCGGTATGAAAGAAAATATCGCCCGATCACTCACTCGTCCTGGAATAAATCTTGTCCGTGTTCCGTGGAATTATGATTTCACAAAAGAAAAATATGACGCACTTTTCATTTCAAATGGCCCTGGCGATCCTGCGATGTGTGTGAAAACAATTGAGAATATTCAAAAGGCGATGAAAATAAAAAAGCCGATTCTCGGCATTTGTCTTGGGAATCAGCTTCTTGCGCTTGCTGCTGGTGCAAAAACATACAAATTGAAATACGGACATAGAGCTCAGAATCAGCCTTGTACCGATACGATGACGGGAAGATGTTATATCACTTCTCAAAATCACGGCTTTGCAGTGAATGCAAAAACTTTGCCGAAAGATTGGAATGTTTGGTTTACCAATGCAAACGATGGAAGTGTGGAAGGAATTATGCATAAATCACTTCCTTTTAAGGCTGTGCAATTTCATCCCGAAGCGGCCCCGGGGCCGACAGATACGGCTTGGATCTTCGATGAATTCTTGAATTCTCTGAAAAAATAATGAAAAAAAATCATAAAATTAAATCGATCCTTCTTCTTGGTTCTGGCGGACTCAAAATCGGCCAGGCGGGGGAATTTGATTATTCCGGCTCGCAGGCGATCAAAGCTTTCAAAGAAGAGGGGATACGAGTGGTAGTGATGAACCCAAATATTGCAACAGTGCAAACTGATGAAGGATTTGCTGACAAAGTTTACTTTCTTCCCCTTACTCTCGAATATGCCGAAAAAATAATTGCTGATGAGCGTCCCGATGCCATCGCACTTTCTTTTGGCGGACAAACAGCACTTAATCTCGGACTTGAACTTGAAGAAAGTGGAATTTTGGAAAAATATGCAGTGAAAGTTTTAGGGACGCCAACTTCTGCTATCCGTGATACTGAAGATCGGGCACTTTTCACCGAACGTCTTTCGGAGATTAATGTTCATACTGCGAGAAGTTTTGCAACGGCGGATGTGAATGAGGCGCTTCTGGCGGGAAAGAAAATCGGCTACCCGCTTATGATGCGCTCCGGATTTGCTTTGGGCGGAGAAGGTTCGGGAATGATAAAAAATAAAGCGGATCTGAAAACAAAGACAAGCGAGGTCTTTCGTTCCATATCACAAGTTTTGATCGAAGAATATCTTGGCGGGTGGAAAGAAATTGAATATGAAGTGGTACGTGACTGTGCTGACAACTGCATCACTGTTTGTAATATGGAGAATGTTGATCCGATGGGAATTCATACTGGAGAATCAATTGTCGTTGCTCCATCGCAGACGCTTTCAAATCACGAGTACCATATGCTTCGCGAGGTGGCAATTAAAACAATTCGCCATCTTGGAATTATTGGAGAGTGCAATATTCAGTATGCTTTGAATCCAAAGACAGGCGAGTATCGAGTCATTGAAGTAAATGCTCGTCTCTCACGCTCTTCCGCGCTTGCTTCAAAGGCAACAGGATATCCGCTTGCATTTATTGCTGCCAAACTTATTTTGGGATACACGCTTCCTGAACTCAAAAATAATGTTACGAAAAGTACCACTGCGTGTTTTGAGCCAGCACTCGATTATCTTGTGATGAAAATCCCGCGCTGGGATCTTTCAAAATTTGAAAATGCTGCTACGAAAATCGGCACTGAAATGAAAAGTGTTGGAGAAGTGATGGCGATCGGGAGAAGCTTTGAAGAGGTGCTTCAGAAAGGGATTCGATCGCTTAATATTGGAGCAGATGGATTTACCGCCCCGAGAAATGGCAACTTCACTATTGAAAATTTTGAGGGAGAAATAAAAGAACCGACAACGAGGCGAATTTTTGCTATCGCCCAGGCGCTTCGAGGGGGGATGAGCGTCAATCGCATTCACGATCTTTCGAAGATTGATAAATGGTTTCTCGAAAAGATGAAGAACATTACTGATATAGAATTCAAACTGAAACAGGCTAAAAAACTTGATGACTCGCTTCTTCTCGAGGCAAAACAAAACGGATTTTCCGATATGCAGATTGCAACGCTTCAAAAAACTACTGAAGACAAAATTCGCACGATTCGAAAAGGGAAAAAGATAGTTCCGGTTATAAAACAGATTGATACGCTTGCCGGAGAATTTCCTGCAAAGACGAATTATCTTTATGTGACATATCACGGCACTGAATACGATGTGGTGCCCGGCAAAAAGCAGATTGCTGTCATAGGAAGCGGTCCGTATTGCATCGGCTCTTCCGTCGAATTTGATTGGTCATGCGTGCAAGTTTTGAAGACTTTGCGAAAAGAAAAACGCCAGACGATTATGATCAATTCAAATCCAGAAACGGTCTCGACTGATTATGACGAATCAGACCGTCTGTATTTTGAGGAGCTTACGCTTGAGCGAATACTCGATATCGCAGATTTTGAAAAGTCCGAAGGAATCGTGGTTTCAACCGGAGGACAAATTGCAAATAATCTTGCGCTTCCGCTTCAAAATAACGGCCTGAAAGTGCTTGGTACTTCTCCAAAAAATATTGATCGAGCGGAAGATAGGCACACATTTTCAAAACTTCTTGATGCTCATGATGTAGATCAGCCACAGTGGACTGAAGTGACAAATAGAGAAAAGGCTCTTCGATATGCCGCTGAATTTGGCTACCCAGTTTTGGTGCGCCCTTCCTATGTGCTTTCTGGCTCCGCCATGAGTGTTGCCTATGATGAAAAATCGCTTGTGCTGTGCTTGCAAAAAGCGGTGGATATTTCGAGTGATCATCCTGTCGTTATTTCGAAATTTATTGAAAACGCGAAAGAGATTGAAATAGATGGTGTTGCGCAGAATGGAAAACTTGTGATCTATGCGATTACTGAACACGTAGAAAATGCGGGAACACATTCTGGTGATGCAACTATCGTGCTTCCACCACAACATACGTATCTCGAAACAGTGCGACGCGCGAGAAAGATCACGAAGGCCGTGATCGCGGAGCTTGATATTACTGGCCCATTTAACATCCAGTTTCTCGCAAAAGAAAATCGTATTCAAGTTATTGAATGCAATGTCCGGGCCTCAAGAAGTTTCCCGTTCGTCTCCAAAGCAACTGGCTATAATTTTATTGAAATAGCCACACGAGCAATGCTCGGGAAAAATGTGAAAGGGGAATACAAGACGCTCGATCTTGATCATGTGGTGGTGAAGTCTCCGCAATTTTCTTACGGACGCATTAAGGGTGCCGATCCAATCGGCTACGTGGAAATGGGTTCTACTGGAGAGGCTGCATGTTTTGGCGATTCTTTTGGAGAAGCGCTTCTCGCTTCAATGCAGGCTGCAGGGATGAGATTGCCAAAGAAAAACGTGCTCATCTCCCTTGGGAAAGAAGAAAATAAGATAAAACTTTTACCGGCGCTTCATTTGCTCGCTAAATTCGGGCTGACGCTTTATGCAACAGAGCATACTGCTGATTTCTTACTGGAACAAAATATTGCTTGCGAGAAAGTGTATAAAATTCATACAGGTTTGACTCCGAATGTCCTTTCTCTTATCGAAGGAGGGATGCTTGATCTGATCATCAATATTCCTGCGCGAGCACTTTCTCGCGAACGAGAAGACGGCTTTATTATCCGACGCAAGGCTATTGATCATAATATCCCACTCATTACCAATCGCCAGCTTGCAGAAGCCTTTATTGTGGCGCTTGGAGAAAAATACAACAAACTATAAGTTTGATGGTTCTTGATAATTCTTCTGAATTGCAGTAGTATTATTTCATTACAAGAATGACCGAACACACTGTGTTTACGGTTTAACAGAAAAGTTTATGAACGAGCAAGATACGCAGTTTCTGGAGTACGTGGTGAAGGCTTTAGTAGATAATCCTGGCGATGTAAAGATCGCGCGAACAGTGGATGAGATGGGAGTTCTCATGACTCTCTCAGTCAATCCTGCGGATATGGGAAAGATCATTGGACGAATGGGAAATACGGCAAAGGCCATCCGAACCTTGCTTCGAGTGGTTGGAATGAAGAATAATGCGCGAGTTAATTTGAAGATCAATGAACCGGAAGGAGGAATGAGAAAGGAATCTCCTGCTTTGTCTAATACACCTGTTATGAAGTCTGTTGACGAGGCTATGGCAGACTTGAAGATCTAAATTTAACGAATTTCAAAGAAAAAATCCCCATTAGGGGATTTTTTCTTTTTACATCTAAAAATGTTAGAATTAAAAAATATGGATGAACTAGAACAAATAAAAAAAGATATTCAAGAGATAAAGGAAAGAAATGCTCGTGTTGAAATGGATAAAGCTTGGGAAACGAGTCTTTTCCGAAAAATTCTCATTGCTGTTTTGACGTATGTTGTGATCGTGATCTTTTTTACCTTTGCGAATTTACCGAAGCCATTTGTGAATGCTATCGTTCCGACACTTGGTTTTCTGCTTTCAACGCTTTCGATTTCTCTTTTCAAACAGTTTTGGTTGAAAAGAAATAAATAATGGAACTCTCTGTTCTTGGTGAAAAAGTGCAAATACAAGAGAGTACACGAGCTCGGCATTTGAGGATTGTTGTGGAGCCTGTAGGAAAAGTACGAGTTGTTATGCCAGTTGGATATTCAGAGCGGAAACTTGCGGCGTTTTTCTTCGAAAAACGCCGCTGGATTGAAAAGAAAGTTTTGTATTTCCAAAAGCGGAAACATAAAATCTACATCAAATCGAGTCGCGCCGATTTTTTGCGGCTCAAAAAATCGGCTCATAATCTTGCCATTTCGCGTCTCAAATATTTCAATCAGTTCTACAATTTTTCTTATAAAAAAGTTTCTATTCGAAATCAAAAAACAAGGTGGGGAAGTGCGTCGAGGAAAGGAAATCTACAGTTCAATTACAAAATTGCTCTTTTGCCTCCGGAATATGCTGACTATATTATTGTTCACGAGCTTTGTCACTTGGGCGAGTTCAATCACTCCCATGCATTCTGGGCACTCGTTTCCAAACAGGTTCCAGATTGGGGAAAATATCGCAAAAATTTGAGATGAAAAAACCTACGCAGGAGCGCAGGCTTGACCCTTGAAAATATGCTTCGACCCGTCCGTTTTTTTGTGTCTCTGGGCTGCTCTGACTTTTCGCACAAATACGCCAATGATTTTTCCCACGACAAGGTTTCTTTTCTGTTGTTCTTTTGTCGTACGGACTGTACCGACAGTATTGCCCTGTTTCTTTGCTACCCGAACCATTCTGTCGTGTAACTTCTTTTGCGTTTTTTCGAGCATCGCTTTCTCCTCTCTCAAAGGGTGAACTCTCTATTTCCATATTATAGCAGTGAGGCTAAGGTGACAAATCTAAAATTTTGTGATATTACATACGGATGAATTTCAGCATCATTACTTTGTTTCCAGACTCTTTTGCCTCGTATCTCAATGAGTCTATTATCGCTCGTGCAATTCGCGAGAAGAAAATCTCTGTGAAATTTTACAATCCTCGCGATTTCGTTCCAAAAAATAAGAGGGGAGGGAAAGATAATAATTATGCGCGAGTGGACGACAAGCCATACGGTGGAGGACCCGGAATGGTGATGGAGGCGGAACCGATTCTAAAAGCTGTCGCAAAAGCAAAAGGCTCAAAAAAGAAAGTAAAAATTATTCTCTTTACTCCAAGCGGGGAAAAATTTACCACCAAGAAGGCTGGAGAGTTGGCTCATAAATCTCAAGATGTAATTCTCATATGTGGCCGCTATGAAGGCATTGATGCCCGAGTTCAAAAAATATTGAAGGCTGAAGAAATCTCGATTGGGGATTATGTGCTCACGGGTGGCGAGCTTCCAGCAATGGTGCTTCTTGATTCAGTTTCAAGGCAAATCCCAGGCGTTTTAGGAAATTTTAATTCTCTTGAAGAATCTCGCATTTCATCTTCGGAAGTTTATACAAGGCCTGAAGTTTTGGCATATAAAGGCAAAAAATATCGAGTGCCGAAGGTGCTTCTCTCGGGGCATCACAAGAAAATTGACGAGTGGAAAATGAAGCAAAAATAGCTTTTTCTCTCGACTGGCGCAAAAAAGCGATTGTGCTAGAGTGAGCTTAGTTGTGCAGTTAAGAAGTTGAAGAGAACATTCACATTCTTGGGGGGTTGCCATGATTGATACGTTTAGACGAGCAACCGCAAATGCGCTTGCTCAAGTCAGGAAGGAAATGAAGGTTCGCAAGACGAAAGAGGTTTTTCTCCTCTTTCCGATGGGGAGTCAGTTCGACTTTCTCATCTACCTCGCGCTTGCGATGCGGGGGGTGTATTGTCTCGTCGCTGATCCGGTCACAGTGACCGCAGCGGATGTCCGAAAGCTCGGACCGAAAGGAATCTTTGTTTCAGGTGGTCCAGCATCAGCTGCGACTGAACCGCCTCCTTTTGACAACGATATCTTTGATATCGGGATTCCGGTTCTTGGAATTTGTCTGGGCTTCCAGATGTGGGCAAAGCACATTGGTGTTGAGGTGTTGCCCGGCAAGAAGAAAGAATTCGGCCAGCATGAAATGAGCGTGTTCTGCGAAAGTCCGCTCCTGAAGGGTTTCAGTAAGCACATGAAGGTCCTCATGAGTCACGGTGACAAAGTGGACCATAACAGTCGGAAGCTGGAAATCTTGGGATGCACTGGATGTGGAGAAATCCCAGATTTGACATTGGCGGCTGCGTCTTACAAGCATCTCTACGGGGTGCAGTTTCATCCCGAAGTGACGGATACCGAAAACGGAGCTCTGATTTTTGAGAACTTCTGTTTCGGCATTTGTGGCGCGCAAGACCGTTTTCCTGCCGAGAATATCGCAGGACAAAAGGTCTGGGATCTTCGAAAGAAGATCGGCAAAAAGAAAGTGGTTTTGGCTTTGTCAGGCGGATCCGACTCGTCGGTTGTCGCGGGGCTTATCGAAAAAGCCTTACTGGGAAGAACTGGGCAAGTGCTCGCTATCTATATCAAAGGACTTGATCGGCCGGACGACGAAGCTTTTGTCCGCAAATATTTTGCCGACAAACCGTGGATGGAACTTATCGTGGTTGATGCCACTAGCCAGTTCCTCAAGGTGCTAAAGGGCATTACTGACCCGCGTAAAAAGCGCAAAGCGATGCGTCGGGTCTATAAAAGAATTCTTGAGCACTATATCAAGAATTTTGGAGCGTCGTTTATCGCACAGGGCACTCTCTACACGGACATTTCCGAAAGTGGCGGCGGTCTGGTGAAGAAAACCAGGGGCAAGCGGAATGTCCGCAAAGCGCAGATCAAACTTCACCACCACGTCAATCTCGGTTTCAGTGTTCCAGAACTCATACCGCTTGCTGACTGCGTCAAAGACGGGGCGCGAGCAATCGGCAGGAGCATCGGAGTGCCGGAAGAACTTTTGGTTCGGCATCCTTTTCCTG
>JAQTTF010000034.1 GCA_028710915.1 Minisyncoccota bacterium
TCCATCGGCCATGATGAGACGATAGCCGACAAAAACAAGGAGGATCCCTAGCAGTACTATACCTAGATTTTTATTCTTACCTTTCCTAGTCCTGCTTATCATAAGTACAAAGAAATATTTTTATCGTTGCAGAGAAATACTAGAAGCAACTTCTGGAACACAAGCAGCAACTATGATGCGTCCGGCGGAATTCTTATCTACCGCATATAAAGTATTGGCAGCCGATCCGCTTAAAGGATCCATAGGCACAGAGGCAAAGTAAGTCGGCACTAAGCTCGATGAGATATCGAGACAGGCACCAGAAGAAAGAGTCGTTACATTCGTGCAAGAACTTGCCGCACAGCCGGTAGACCCGCCAGTGCCTAATATCTGATAGGTTCCAGATGTCGAATCAATGCCAGATGGGATGCTGCCGCTATTATCCGTTTCATAAGTAATAATAGCTTCCAGTATGTCACTTACATCTTGGCGTCTGACAGAATCTCGTGACTGTTTAAGGCGTTTTGCGGGATCAACAGCAAGAAGTACGACTGACAACAAAATAACAATAATGCCGATTACAATCAGTAATTCTACCAGGGTAAAACCTTTTTTCTGAGCGCGGTTTTGAGAATGTAACACGTTAAATTGTATTAAAATATTAAACCGGATTCCAAATTAGATTGTTTAAGTATAGCAAATAGAGATTTGATGTTAATCGGAGCACTGTTGATAACTTCAAAGCCGCCTTTTATTTCAACTTGTCGGGCGTAGGAGTAGGAGTAGTAGTGGAAACCTGAAGGAGAGAGGAGCGCAACTCAGCCACATCTCTTTCAGCTTTATCAGAAGCTCGAGAATATCTGATAAATACAACCAGAAAAAACAGTATGGCCAAGGAAATAAATACGACCGAGAACCACATCTTTGTTCTTTCAGGAATCGCTTCAAAGTACAGGCGAATATCTTGCATACTCCAGCGTTTCCCCGCGGGAGATGCAACGCGTTCATTTTTGACAAAATATTGCTTCTTTGGGGGAAACGCTAAGAATTCAAAGGTTCGAGCCTCAGAAGTAAATCCCTGAAGCGCCGCTCCGATAGAGGTTGCATACGGCCATATATTTTTTTCCCTTCCATGTATTTTGGAAGAATGTTCATGCATCATATGGGAAGAAGAGTCGATGATCCTGACGTCCAAGTCCGGCATGTCTTCTTTCAGAAGTCTCTTTAATGATTCTTCTACTTCTCCTATATTTCGGACACTCCCAAAAAGAACAAGTTCATCGAGCTTTGAAAGTGCTGTTTCTTCGTACCAAACAGCAATCTTACGAATTTCATCGGCCACAAAAGTTTTGGTCCGTATTGGGGTTTGATTATCTTCTTCTACATTGACAGTAAAGGATCCATAGAGACCATAAGCATTTACGACAAAAAGCATAACTTGGTGATTTTTAAAATGAGCGACAAGCGTTGCTTTTTTATCTGCCGAGGTTCCTTGTGAAGAAGGGGAATCAAGAAGAACTCTCCTCACCGCTTCAGCCTCAAGTGAAAGGCTTACGAGCCCAAGATTCGCACGAGAAAATGCATCCTTAAACCGATCTACTACTTCTTTTGCTGTGACAATACAAGAGACGACAGTTTTTTCGGCTGAACGCGCAACTACGATAAAATGAACCGCGGCATTCATGAAAGCAAGAGGAAAGACTTCTTCAAATTGGAAACGAACTGCGCTTCCCACTTCGGTATCAGAAAGAGAACCCGGGAGATGAAAAACATGGAAATAGGTAGCCTCGTCAGGAATCGCAACGTATATATTGTTTTTTGAGAAATGACCCTCTTCGCTCCAAAGCTTCCTCAAAGCCTCCCCCAGGCGATCTGCATCTAATACTTTGCCATTTTCCACAATACCGCTCAAAAGATCCGCTGATGCGATTTCCTTAACAGAAAAAGAGTCAGCCTCATCCGATTGAATTTCGGAGACTTCGATAGCACTGTCAGAAATGGAAACCCCGACATGAGACAATTTTTCTTTTTCTTTAGAGTGGATCATGATGGATCTTCAGCCCAGCTGGTTATGCTGACTATTGTACCAGAAACAGTCATTGTGGCTGTGATTTTACGAACGGCGACTCCTACAGTTGCCGCTGCAGAAACTGTACGGCTGCTGCCAAAGCTTGTCACAATAATTGTACACGCTCCATCGCCAAGAGTCATACTCCCTCCAGTCCAAGCAGTATTTCGCTCTATTCGCAAAGCCGACTCTTTTATGCAGGTATCAGCCAAGCTAAACGCTTGTTCGGATTGCTGCTCTCCGAAAGCAAGAATTCCTTCGCCAATACCTAAGAACTGAACAGACATAGCAAGAAGAAGTCCGATAGCAAGCATGAGAATTGTCGTGCCTAGTAAAATTGAACCTTTATTATATTTTTGTTTATGATGCTTCATTGTTTTATCTTCCCTCCAAATTAATTCCCGTCTCTAAAGTATAGTTTACATTAAGCGCCGTCATTCCGGTCGGGTCGGGCTTTGTCACCGTCATATTCATGAGAATATCTTTGCTCCGGCCACCCACCGGTGAAAGGTTGCTAAAAGTCAGGTTAGTAACGGAAACATCATTAGACGTCAAAGCCACCTTTGCATTCGCTCCCTGTTGGATGTAGAGAATTCCGCTCGCTACAGAAAAAGTTGTCGGGCTCTTCGCAGCATCAGGCATAGTTAATCCCAAACTCGATCCGGAGCTTGCGGCTAAATTTATACCAAAGTTTGAACTTGCGACAAGAGCTTTCGCCCGCCTTATTTCGTAAATTAGATGATCTTCTGCCAAGCGCGCTTGTTCTTGCGCTTCAATATGCGTCTGGACTTTCGCTCGTCCGGAAATTGTCGAAATGAAAAATTTTGCCATAGAACCGATAATAATGGTAAATACGGCGATGACTACGAGAAGTTCCATCAGAGTAAAACCTTTTTTTTGTGATGTTGTCTTCGTCAAAGTCATATTAAGGTGTGTAGTTAAAGGTAACGCTCGTCAAAAACGGTGTGCATGTAGAATCGCCAGAAAGCAGCGCCTCATACTGAATGTATTGGTGGTTATCATTTCCAGGCCCAAGCAATGATCCTGTCTGATAAATGTAGGGAGTCGATGGATTATTCGGATCGGGACCTGTAAATGGCAAAGTTAAGTTGGAGGGATCAAGATCAGCAGAACTGGAAGAACTGCGAACAAGCATTTTAATTTTTGCATTTTGAGCTGAGGACGCTGAACAACTGCTCGTGTCGTAGGCCCACGCAATACTATTCCAATTTACATTTGAACCCGCATTTGTGGGCGGAAATTCGATGTAAGTTCCATTGGTAGCAAATTGAGTATTAAAGCCGGCAAAACCGGGGATTTCTCCGTAAATATAGGCTTCTCCATTTGTATCATTTGTGCCAAGAAATATATTGTTGTTGTAAAAATACATATCGTTTACAAATCCATTCAAGGTATTTTCAACCGCGCTTACACATATAGTTGCGCCGGAGGTGCATGTAGTAGTAGTCGTAAGTCCAGTAAGATCAATTGTCTTCATCTCTTGGCCATTGATACTTACGCCGGCAAATGCGAAGTTTTCATCAGATGCGGCAGCTATCGTGGTCACTTTAGCCCCCAAATTGAGAGTTCCAACAGCAGAAGTATAGGAAGCGGGAGCACTCGGGGGAGGGATAGCGCCGATATCAAAGACAAAGAAGTTATTACCGGCTGAATTATCAGTTCCGACTAAAAGATACTTGCCTTTGAGCCAAAGTCCAGTGCCATTGCCATTGGAACCAAGAGAAATGCTGCTGGTAACATTTGGCACAAAATTCGCATTCGAAGGATTGGTATCATATTGCACAACCTGAACTTGTTTATTATTACTTGCGGTAGTGATATAGGCATGGAGCCCATCATTGTAAAATACAATTTTACTTGCGGCTCCAGCAATCGGTGTTGAGGTGAGACCGCTATAGGTAAGTCTTCCGTTCGCATCAACAGATAATTTATACAGAGTGCTCCCGATAGTGACCAGCACATTAGAACCGTTTACTGCAACAGCAGTGGCGGGAGTATTGATTCCGCTCGGGCTCCAAACTCCCCCGCTTACTGGCACTAGAGTGGATGAAGTGGCAATATCAAAAACTTGAAGCTGTGCAGAGTTGTCATCTGTTGCAAGAAAAGCAAAATGACCAGAAAGCGCGATGTCGTTTATAGCTGAACCGACTTCAAAATTAGTTGGCGGGCTTACTGGAATTTGAGGAGCGCTCGGATCGGTGACGTCGTAAATCCAAATTTCTGGTTTGCTATTATTTTTTGTTTGGCCAATATAGAGATCTGTACTTGTCCCAGTAGTCAAGGCGGAAACTGATAGTCCGGCATTATTGCCTGAAGTATTGAGAACTTTTTCCTGTATCATACAGCCCCAGTTTATTTTTCCGCTTCTATTTACGATTTGGAATTCTGCATTTTGATCCGATGTAGCGGCATAAAGAAGCTTGTCTGTTGCATCCCAAAAGAGACTATTGTAACTGAATTTTGAGAGATTGATGGAAAGGACAATAACTGCAATGGGCTTGCCATTTTGATCAACAAGAAGATTTCCATCATTATCGACAGGCGCAGTATCAACAACCTGCAATGTATTTTTATTAGCCGTTTGAGTTCCGATAAGAGCATTTGTTCCTTCGGCTGCCACAGAGAGCGCTCCATTCCCAAGACTAAGATAAAGAGCCTGAGTTGGAGCCGTTGAAGAAGAAACGTCAATCTTAAAAAACTCTCCAGCACTTCCGGCGCTGTTTGAAGTGACTACATAAAGATTTGATTGATAGATAGCGACATCTGTCGGGACAGCTGACGAAGAAATATTGCTTAAATTCATACTCGTATTCAAGGACGGAGTACTTGGATTTCTCACATCCACAACCATAAGCCGCTGCGAAACATCATCAGTAACGACAAAGGCGTAATTACCATCGGCAGACATTACAAGACTTATAGTGTTCGGTCCGGCGCCAAGTTTTGCTGCGCCTTTGCCGCCAGTTGTGAAAAGAGCGGGAGTTGATTCGGATGCGAGATTCACGGAATAAAAATCTACCCCGGCATTTTTGCCTCCAGCAGTCTGTGCTGCAATATAGGCGTTTGTACCGTACAAAACAATCTTATTTATTTTCTGGCCATTCGACACAGCCAAAGTTTTTACGGAAAAAGTACTTGTGTTAATCGTTACAAAATTGCCATCACTGGTTCCAACATAGGCATAGGCTCCATCGCTTGAAAGAGCGATCGCAGTAGCGTCTTTATTGCCGAGATCTACCGTCCTTACTATTGAAAGATAATTAGCAGCATCAGTTTTATCTTTATTGATAACAGCAACTTCACCAGTGGAGTTGTGTTTGAGCGCCATATACGCATACTTTCCATAAGTCACAATTCCAAGCCCCTGAGTGGTTCCGGGAAAATCAGTCACCCCCTGGAGCGACGCGCATTTCCAAAATTTTGAATTGGCTGTGGTTAATGCCACTGAACCCGCGGGAGGAGAATCTTTCAGTGTGCTCAATTTGGTAGTGTTAAATATGCCACCACCGAAATTCCCTGAAATTTGAGTCGAGTTGACCGAATTCCAGTCAGTGAAATATTCCGTTTCCGAAATTTTCTTTGTTACTCCGCCAACCGGCCAAGTTACAGTGATGGTTACTCCTCGAGTATAGATATCAGGACTGCCGCCTGTAGTAACAATATTGCCAGAAGCGTCACGATTTACATCAAAAATAGTTACCGAACGTGTAAAAATGCCATTAGTATCCGGCGTATCGGTAAGCGCCCACACTCCAGTTGTATGACTCAATCCATATGTACCAGACTTCAGCTGATTGTAAGTATTTTTACCGATGGACTTTACCGCTTCGTATGATTCGCGTTCATAAGCAAGCGCCAGCGTGCGAGTCCCGCCAAGAAGCGAGCTTTTAAAAGAACCGGCAACCAAAAGAGCGATCGCAGTACCGACAATAGCAAATACTCCTATAGCCAAAAGGACTTCTACCAACGTCTCCCCTCTTTTATCTTTCAGATTATATCTTTTATGAAAACTTTTCATATATTTATTGCCATGACCTATCCACAACGCCGTAGCTATTTACCGTTACCGTCTTTGATTGATTCCCGTCTGGCCACGTAATCGTAATCGAACCAGTGTTTGCTGTTATTCCTTCTAGTTTTGTAAAGTTTATTTCAGGACCAGCGCCTGAATATGTAAGAGAAAGCGAATTTGGCAGGGAGTGCACTTCGTCATAATTCGTGTCTCGTGAAGCAAAATTTGTTCCACGATAAAGAGTAAAGGATCCGCCTGAGCCATTTACCAAATGTACGCTGTAGGGACTCGAGCCTTCGCTTTGCATTGCGCGCATATCAGCTAAACGTATTGTTTGGACCAGATCTTGGCTTAAGGTATCCAGTTGATAAGCGGAATAAAATCCTACCACCTTCGGCCCTACAACAACCACTAATATTGCTAAAATACCCACAACAACCAAAAGCTCGACGAGACTGAATCCGCGAGAAGCCGGATTTTTTTGATTAAAATTTGAAAGAAGAGATGAGCGCATAATTATATTTTTATACGGAATCTGCGTTGAGCTCTTTTTCTGCGCGGTTCGCCAAATCCATAATGAGTTTTTCTTCCTCCCCGCTTAATTTCCTTGGTTTTGTATCTTTCACACAAAAAACGGCGACTGGTTGTTTTGTTTTATGATCGATAAGAGGAACACCCGCATAAAATCTCACAAATGGAGCTCCAAGCACCATTGGGTTATTAGCAAAACGCGCATCTTTCAAAGTGTCTTCAATGACAAGAATGGTCTTTGAAAGAAGAGCGTGGCCACAAAATGAAATCACTCGATCACCCTGGGTTTGGTCTATCCCGGTACATGATTTAAACCATTCCCGATCTGAATCTATAACAGAGACCATAGACATAGCGACTTTTAATTTCTTGACCGCTTCCCGGGTTAAGACGTCAAATCGCTCTTCGGGCTTTGTGTCCAAAATAGCCATTTTATGAAGGGCTTTGAGCCTGTCTTTTTCATCAAGCGGAATGGGAACACTTTGCATATGATAATGTAATGATAAATTACGAAACTGATCCGATGAAGTTATAAATCGGAGTGACAATCGACAGAGCAATACCAAGGACGATGATTCCAATGGCGATAAGAAGAACCGGCTCAAGAACAGTAGACAAATCTTTCAAAGTTGCATCAAGTTCGTGTTCATAGAATTCAGACAAATAGAGGAGCATATCTGTCAGCCGCCCAGTTTCTTCTCCAACAACGAGAATACGGGTGGCGAAGGGTGGAAAAAGATTCGATTCTTCCAAAATTGAAGAGAGCGGTTCACCGGCGTTAATACGGGGCAAAGCATCTAAAAGAGCTCTTTGATAGATAACGTTGCCCAAGACATTTCCTGTAATTGTCACAGCTTCTTTTATCGGCAGACCAGATTTCAAAAGCGATCCTAAAATAAGTGAAAATCGGGCCAAATTTATTGTTCGTACAATGCCGCCGACAACTGGAAGATCAAGATATAATCGATCTCTGAATGGCGCGGAAAATTTTTGACGCAAAAGCCAGACGATAAGGACAACGAGAGCAATGAAGCCCAAAGCTGCCTGAATTCCGTAATTAGAAAGGAATTGAGAAACACTGAGCATTACCTGGGTATACCAAGGCAATGTATAACGGAGTGATTTGAAAAGAAGGGTAAGCTTTGGCAAAACAAAAATAGAAATTGCCATCATGAGAGCAATAGTGAGAGCAAGCACCACTCCCGGGTAAAGCAGAGCGCTCTTCACTTTTTGACGGAGGTCATAATCTTTTGAATAGCGATTTGCAAGCTGTTCCAAATCATCCGCGAGATTACCAGACTCTTCACCCGCCCTGACGAGACCGATATAAAATTCATTGAAAACATTCTTGTGTTTAGAAAGAGCATCGGCAAAACTCATACCGCTCTCAACATTTTTTCGCATATCAGAAAGAACATCATGAAGCTTTCCCTTTGACTGAATCATGAGTGTGGCGAGCGACTCTGACAATCCGATGCCTACCTTGAGCATAATAGCGAGATGCTTGGTAAAAATAATTTTCTGGAGAGAGGTTACCCCGCCTAGGTAAATTTGGCGGCCGGATTCAATACGTGTCAGAGCCGTAAGCGTCAAATTTTTCTCTTTCAAAGTATCAATCGCCAGTTGTCGCGAAGCAGCTTGAATATCAGCACGCACTTTCTTCCCGCTTTTAGTTGTCGCTGTGTATAAAAATCTCATGGTGTAATAATGTTTTCAAATT
>JAQTTF010000035.1 GCA_028710915.1 Minisyncoccota bacterium
CAAAGCTCAGATCAAACTTCACCACAACGTCAATCTCGGTTTCAGTGTTCCAGAACTCATACCGCTTGCTGACTGCGTCAAAGACGGGGCGCGAGCAATCGGCAGGAGCATCGGAGTGCCGGAAGAACTTTTGGTTCGGCATCCTTTTCCTGGTCCTGGACTCTCTGTCCGAATCGAGGGCGAAGTTACGGCACCCAAATTGGTTATGGAAAAGTCGGTTGATGGCATTTGGATTAGCGAGCTTCGCGAAAAAGGTCTTTACAAGACCGTCTGGCAGGCAGGCGCTAATGTCCTCGATTCGACTCATACCTGGACCAAGGGGGATGATGCCGGGAGTGGTCCGATCATTATGTTGTGGTCAGTCTGGAGCGTGAACGGCTTTACTGCCACGGCGGCGGAATTGCCGACAGCGTTCATCAAGAAGACTGTGAAAAAAATCCAGAATGAAGTTCCTGGTGTTGGTGCGGTAGTTTATCGTTATTCGGATAAGCCGCCGACAACGATCGAGTTGTGTTAGTCGTTTATTTTACCGCTGACTTTTCTCATTTTCGGGAGAGTCAGCGGTTTTTTCTATACACATTCTCAAATTGATTGAAAAAAGGTTTCCATAGTAGAATATATGAGTACGGTTTCTTTCTTTTACGATGAAACGCACCTTTTTCTTTATCATACTTATTCTCTTCGGAACGAGCTTTTTCGTTTCTCCTGCTTTTGCTTCTCAAACCGATGGGACGATTGATGGTACAAATAAATATGCGAAATTTTATGATACGACCTATGGCACGATAAATTTCGGCGTTGCGACTGGGAATGTTCATGTTACAGATACAGAGCTTACTGGTTTTGCGTTTGGGAATTATGTTGGATGGATTTCTCTGAACTGTTCAAATAGTATTTCACCCGGCTGCACTGGTAGTGGTCCCGGAGGAAATGGAGATTGGCATGTTGCGAATGATGCCGAGGGGAATCTTTCTGGATATGGTTGGGGCGAGCAAACCGGCTGGGTTAATTTCAAGCCGACTTTTGGCGGAGTAGCGCCGGTAACTATTGATTCAAATGGCGACTTTCATGGCTATGCGTGGAGTCAGAATTTTGGCTGGATTGTTTTCAATTCCGCCACTCATGATTTGGGAGTAGGAAGTTTTAAAGTTTCTACCGATTGGAGACCAGCAAGTGTTCGTGGAGCAACTCCTACTCCTACTCCCTGTGTAGGCTGCGGTGGAGGAGGTGGCGGATCAACACCGACTCCGACTGCTGAAGGAACCCCTACTCCAGGACCTGTAGAGGCAACGCCTACTCCTACACCTGTAGGCGCAACTCCTACTCCAGCAGGTGAGACTCCAACCCCAACTCCTGGCCCGGTTGAATCCAGTCCTACGCCAGCCCCAACATCAGTTCCTCCGGCTGGAACTCCGGGTCCAACTCCTGATCTAGGTGGCCCGACTCCTCCGCCCTCTCTTCCTCCTATAATAAATAACCTAGTGGATACGCTTGGAAATGGAACTGGTCAAGCAGTTGATGATGTCCGCGTTGTCACAAAACAAGCAATAAAAAATCCGACCGGACTGATTCTTTCCCAAACACTTCCTACTGTGGGAGTTGTAGTTCAGACCACAGCGGCTCTTACTGCTGTTTTTGCCACTCCTATTGTCTTTTCGGAAATCGTTTTTCTCCCGCTTAGATTGTGGAGCCTCCTTCTCGGTATCTTCGGGCTTAAAAAGAAAAAGCGTCAGCCGTGGGGAGTTGTTTATGATTCTATTACAAAACAGCCTCTCGACCCTGCCTATGTTGTGCTTATGGGTGCGAATGGGGAAGAGATTACTTCTTCGATTACTGACCTTGATGGACGATATGGATTTCTCCTTGAGCCAGGACGATATAAACTTGTCGCAAACAAAACTAATTATACGTTCCCTTCAAAGAAACTTGCAGGCCAGACAAGCGATGTGCTTTATACAGATTTGTATTTCGGAGAAGAGATTGTTGTCGGACAGGCGGGGGAAACTGTAACAAAAAATATTCCACTCGATCCTCTGAAGTTTGATTTCAATGAATTTGCCAAGAGCAAACAACAGCTCACAAAATTCTATTCACGACACGACGTGCTCATTCATAGGATTTCAAATGCGTTCTTCTTTATCGGTTTCATTGTGGCCGCCCTAACTCTTCTCGTCGCGCCTGAACCATACAACACGATTATCTTCGGAGTATATATCTTTATGCTCGCACTCAAATATCTCGTCTTCCGACCTACGCCAACTGGCAGTCTCATTGATAAAGAGACAAAACTTCCTCTTTCATTTGCTATCGTGCGCGTATTCTCAGTTTCTCTCGGCCGAGAGATGACCCATCGAGTCGCTGATATTCACGGCCGATATTACTGTCTCGTTCCATTCGGTGATTACTATGTAACTGTGGAAAAGAAAAATGACGATGGAACATATACCAAAGTCTTTACTTCTCCAACAATTCACGCCGGAAAGAACGGTCTTATTAAAGAGAGTTATACGATTACCACTAGCGGGATGCTTGCAGATCAGGCACTTCCGCCGTCAAATCCAATAATGCCTAGTGGTCCGATGGTCTAGTGTTGCCACGAAAGCGAGAAATGTCTCAGAAAGACAGTCCGCAGGCGAGGTTGCACGGTCCGATGTGGTGTAATTTTTGCTTCAGGCAAAAACTATACCACAGCGGAACCCGCCGAGGATGAGGAAAACCGCCGGCTGGGGCGGTTTTCTGCTGTCTTTGTGAGATATTTCGAGCGACCTTTTATTTCAATATTGATTCCGCTTCTTTGATGATGTCTTCGGGAGTGACTGTTGCTTTGATTAAGTATGTTGTAACGCCCAGTTTTTGTCCTTGCTTGATCTGGTCATCTGAGCCGAAGTTGGAAAGGATGACCACTGGAATCATTTTTGTTTTGTCATTTGCTTTGAGTCTCTTTAATGTTTCAAATCCGTCAATTCCCGGAAGGAGAACATCGAGAAGAATGAGATTTGGCTTTTCACTCTCTGCCATGGTGAGCCCTTCTTCTCCGCTTCCTGCGTGTACCATTATTGCTCCAATTTTTCCGAGTTTCTTAGTGACTAAATCTGCAAAAAAAGCGTCATCTTCGATAATAAGGATCTTTTTGTTTTCTATAGACATATGATTATATTAATCTGTAGAAGAGACTATATCATAAAAAAAGAAAACAGCCACTCTAATGGTTTTCCAGGACTGGATAAGTTTTCCACAGGTATATTTTTATCTTGTTGACATTAAACCTCGAAAGGAATATAATTCTGCCACTTCAGACAAGATTGAGTCACGGCTGGTTTTGAGGCGTTTACAGAGCCATATTTGGCTCACAAACTGCATATCTTGCAAAACCTAGGAAACAAATAACTTTAAAAACAAAAAAGTGCTCGACAACGGGCAACTTTTTTGTTTTGTGCGTGTTTATGTGCGTGTGTATTCTTTTTTACTCATTTTATTAGCATTAGTAGAAAAAACATATGGAAACATCTTCAACTGTGGTGGCTGGTCAGAAAGAAAAGCGGGTAGAAACTTCTCCTGCGATGACAGTGGGACAGATGCCGAAGAAATATTTCGGCCGATGGAAGAAGGCGCTCACTCCTATGCCAAACTTGGTTGAATCCCAGGTTGCTTCTTTCAAGTGGCTTATGGAAGAAGGAATCAAGGAGGTGTTCAAAGAATTTTCTCCTATCAAAGACTATTCAGAAAAGAAATTTGATCTTGAATTTACAAAGATCGAACTCGGATTTCCGAAACTCGACGAATTTGAATCGAAACGAAAAAAGTTTTCATACGAAGCACCTCTTAAGGTGACAGTAAAGCTCAAGAATAAAATCCTTGGCGAGACCAAGGAGCAGGAGATCTTTATGGCGGACTTTCCGTTCATGACAAGCCACGGAACCTTCATCATAAACGGAGTCGAGCGTGTTATCGTCCCACAGCTTGCCCGTTCTTTTGGAGTATTTTTCACTGCTACTGAAATCAAGGCAAAAAAATATTTTGGTGCAAAAATCATCCCTTCAAGAGGTGCGTGGGTAGAAATTGAAACAGATGTAGACAATACATTCTATGTTCGCATTGACCGAAAGCGAAAATTTTCCCTCGCCTCACTTCTTCGAGTCATGGGTGCTCCTACAGACGAGAAAATTCTCGCCCTTTTCAAAGGAAATCCTGTCGCAGCTGAATACATAAAGAATTCAATTGAAAAAGATCCTGCAAAGTCTGCTGACGATTCTGCAATTGAAATTCACAAGAGACTTCGAGATGGAGATCTTGCAACTCCCGACAACGCTCGAGAATTTATTGAATCAATTTTTGGAACAGAAAGATATGACCTCTCAAAAGTAGGTAGATTTCGATTCAATAGCCGATTTGGAAAGAGTATGGCTGAAAAAGATATTGAAAAGAGAACACTTTCTATCGATGATCTTGTTGTGATCATAAATCATCTTATTCTTCTTAATACTACCCCAGGCTCTGTCGCTGATGACATCGATCACTTGGGTTCACGACGTGTACGATACGTTGGGGAGCTTATGCAACAGAAAATTCGAGTTGGTATGAGCCAGATGAAACGAAATATCCAGAATCGAATGTCTACTATAGACACGAATATGACTTTGCCTGTGCATTTTATTTCTCCGAAACCCCTGCAAGCTCGACTCAAGGAATTCTTCACGACCAACCAGCTCTCACAGTTTATGCAGCAGGAAAATGCATTGACTGAAATCGAGCACCTTCGAACCCTTTCTACTCTTGGTCCAGGCGGTCTTACACGTTCACGCGCAGGATTTGAAGTTCGAGATGTGCACCCATCTCACTACGGAAGACTTTGTCCTATTCACACCCCAGAAGGTCCGAACATCGGTCTTATTTTGCGCCTTGCTCTTTATGCGAAAATCAATGATTTCGGAATGATCGAGACTCCATATGCAAAAGTGAAGAACGGAAAAATTACTGACGAAGTAGTTTATTTGAATGCTCTCGAAGAAGAAAAATTTGTGATCGCTCATGCCGCAACTGTCTATGATGCGGATGGAAATATTCTTGATGAGCAAGTTGAAGTTCGAATCGAAGGAGATCCAGGATTGGTGGACAAAAATAAAGTTGATTTTATTGACGTTGCTACGAACCAGGCATTTTCTGTTGCGACATCTCTTATTCCATTTCTCAACCACGATGATGCAAACCGAGCGCTCATGGGTTCGAACATGCAGAAGCAGGCAACCCCTTGTATCCTCCCAGAAGCTCCGCTTGTTGCGACAGGTATTGAAGCAAAAGCAGTTCGAGATACAGGACGGCTTGTTATAGCGAGTGAAGATGGCACGGTCACACACGTAGATGCGGATCGGGTTGTTGTTAAAAATGCAAAAGGAAAAGAACACGAAACGCGACTTGTACACTTCTCACGAACGAACGGATTTACTTCTTTCCATCAGAGACCGGCAGTTAATATCGGAGAAAAAGTAAAGAAAGGAGATGTTCTTGTTGATACTTCATCATCTGATGCTGGAGAGATGGCGCTTGGGCAGAACATTCTCGTTGCCTTTATGTCATGGAGCGGTAGCAACTACGAAGACGCGATTATTCTTTCTGAAAGACTGGTGCGAGAAAGCAAATTCAGTTCAGTTCACATCGAGGAATTTACTGTAAACGTCCGTGACACTAAGCTCGGTCCCGAAATTACTACTCACGATATTCCAAACGTTGGAGAAGCGAAACTTAAGAATCTTGATGAAGAGGGAATTATCCGCGTTGGTGCAGAAGTGCGACCGGGCGATATTCTCGTTGGTAAAATTACTCCAAAAGGTGAGACACAGCTTACTCCTGAAGAAAGACTTCTTCGATCGCTTTTCGGTGAAAAAGCCAGAGATGTAAAAGACACTTCAAAGAGAATTGAAAACGGAAAGCGAGGACGAGTTATTGGAGTTCAAGTATTCTCACGAGAAAAAGGAGATAAACTTGAATCTGGAATTATCAAAAAAATCCATATTGAAGTTGCACAGCTTCGAGCAGTATCTGTGGGAGACAAGCTCGCAGGACGACACGGAAACAAAGGAGTTATTTCAAAAATCCTTCCGATCGAGGATATGCCTCACATGGAAGATGGAACTCCTATCGATATTATTTTGACACCGCTTGGAGTGCCTTCACGTATGAATCTCGGTCAGATTTTGGAACTTCACCTCGGTCTTGCCGCACACACTTTGAATTATCAGGCTGTTGTTCCTCCATTTGCTGGAGCAACTCATGCCGAGATCAAAGCTGAACTCAAAAAGGCAGGTTACAGCGAAGATGGAAAGATGAAACTCTACGACGGACGAACAGGTGTTCCATTCGAACAAAATATTGCTGTCGGATATATGTACATCTTGAAACTTCACCACATGGTGGAAGACAAGATCCATATGCGATCAATCGGTCCCTACTCTCTTATCACGCAACAGCCTCTCGGAGGAAAGGCACAGGGAGGAGGCCAGCGATTTGGAGAAATGGAAGTCTGGGCACTCCTCGGTCACGGAGCTGCTCACACGCTTCGCGAAGTTTTGACGGTGAAGTCAGACGATATTGTTGGACGTTCAGCGGCATTCGATGCGATCGTGAAGGGCCAGCCGATTCCAGAACCGAATATTCCTGCGTCGTTCAACGTGCTCCTCAACAACTTGCGAGGACTTGCACTTGATATTGAACTCAAAAAAGACAAAAAATTAGGAGCTAACGTATCGGAGAAATAAAATCTCTCTAAACCCAAACTACTATGAAAACAAACATCACAAAGCCGGGAGATTTGAACGAGTTTGACATGATCACGCTCAAGCTCGCTTCTCCTGATCGAATTAAGGAATGGTCATTTGGAGAGGTTTTGAAGCCGGAAACGATCAATTACCGAACTCAGCGTTCTGAAAAGAGCGGTCTTTTCGATGAAAAGATATTCGGTCCTGATCGAGATTTTGAATGTTACTGTGGAAAATACCGAGGAGTTCGTTATAAAGGAATTGTTTGTGAAAAATGCGGAGTAGAAATCACTCGGTCAATTGTTCGCCGAGAAAGAATGGGACATATTGAACTCGCAACACCAGTATCACATATTTGGTTTCTTAGAAGTATGCCGTCCCGAATCGGAATGATTCTTGGAATGAATACTGGAGATCTTGAGAAAGTTATTTACTTTGCTGGATACATTGTCACGAATGTTGATGAAGCTGAACGAGCACGAATTCTTAAGGATGTAGATTCAGAATACAAAGCAAAAGTGAAGCCTCTTGTTGATGAAAAATCTCGCGATGCAATAAAGGAGAAACTCACAAGCACAAAGAAAGAAATTGAAGCTATTCAGGAAGGAATGGTTCTCGATGAGGTCTCATACCACAATTATTCAGTGCGATACGGCACGCTTTTTGAAGCCGGTATTGGTGCTGAAGCCGTTTACAATATCTTCAAGAAAATTGATCTCGGGAAGCTTGCAAAAAATCTTGAGCTCGAAATTGAGAAATCTGGCCCAATGAAAACGGACAAGCTCAATAAGCGATTGAGTCTTGTAAAATCAATGATAAATACAGGGATTCGACCAGAATGGATGTTCCTTACTTCAATTCCGGTTATTCCTCCCGCACTTCGACCAATGGTACCACTCGCTGGAGGACGATACGCACCATCAGATGTAAATGATTTGTA
>JAQTTF010000036.1 GCA_028710915.1 Minisyncoccota bacterium
TTTCTCATACCATCGAATTCAAAAGAGAAGCGCCGCTGAAGTTCTCCGAGTACATAGGCATTTTTCTCGGAGTCTGCCATATATTCTCCGATCTTTTCCAAGATCAGATTGGCATTTTTTACGTATCCTGCATAGAGTTTGAGGTGTTCAGTGATAGTTTTTTCTGAAATTCCTTTCAGAGCAGGAATAGTGAATTTTTGTTCTTCAAATTTTTGCATAATGGGTGTGGATTAGTGGTAATAAAATTCAGTATACCATGATAATATAGACGTATGAAAATCCTTCTCATTAACAACGGCGAGGTGTCTTCGGAGAAACTCGAAAAAACGCTTCGCGCAAAGCATACTGTTGATGTTCTCGATTGGAAAAAAGACGATGTCGGAGATGAAAATAAATACGACCTCATCATTCTTTCTGGCTGTCACACTGATCCGGTAATAGGCAATGATAAAATGCTCAAATCGGAAATGGATCTCATCAAGAGAACCAAGAAACCGCTTCTCGGCATTTCCTATGGATGCGAGCTTGTAGCTTTTGTTTTTGGCGGGCATTTGGAGCGGCTGGAAACTTCCAAGAATGAAAATGTCGATGTCAACGTGATCGAGCCGGACCCGCTTTTCGAAGACTGCAGGCATTTTAAAGCATTTGAGAATGAGCGATGGGTCATTACTGATGTATCGCGCGATCTCCAGCCCCTGGCATTTTCTTCATATGGAATTGAAGCATTAAAACACACTTCACGTCCTATTTACGGGCTTCAGTTTGATCCGGAGAAATTTGAAGAAACTGCGTCTGGAGAAAAGATTCTTTCGAACTATTTCAAAATCCTTGAAGCCGCTGTCGCTTAGATGGACTATGTAAAAGCACATAGACGCTTCACGCTTCTTCTTTTTCTTCTCCTTATAAATATTTCTGTTTGGTATGTTGTCTCGGCGGATAATCACCGCGGTCTTTTGACTGTAGCCATTTTAAA
Organism: Minisyncoccota bacterium; assembly: GCA_028710915.1. Lineage (GTDB taxonomy): Bacteria > Patescibacteriota > Minisyncoccia > Phycocordibacterales > JAQTLZ01 > JAQTLZ01. The sequence continues at coordinate 974 of JAQTTF010000036.1, forward strand.
TATCGGGCAAGGCGATGCAATTTTCATCGAAGCTCCGAATAGGAACCAAGTGATTGTCGATGGCGGACCTGATCAAAAACTCATTTCAGAATTGGGGCACGTGATGCCTTTTTATGATCGTTCAATTGATATGATTATAAATACGAACCCAGATTCTGATCACTATGCGGGATTTTTGGATCTCCTGAAGTCTTACAAAGTAGGCGAATTCATGGAATCTGGAACTATTTCGGATACTCCCACATATCGCCAATTAGAAAAAACTGTCGCCGAAAAAAATATACCAAAAATTATCGCTCGGCGGGGAATGAAGATTATTCTTGATAAGAATGTTTCTCTTTTTGTGCTCTATCCAGATCGAGATGTTTCGAATTGGACATCAAATAATGGTTCTATTGTGATGAAACTGGTGTATGGAGATACTTCCTTCCTTCTTCAAGGAGATGCGACGGCTGAAGTGGAAAAATACTTGATTTCCCTCGAGAAATCTCCAGAATCCAATGTTTACGGGGGTCTTTCCGGCCAGGTTTTGAAAGTGGGGCACCACGGCTCGCGCACTTCCACATCCGCCGAATATGTCCAGGCCGTGTCTCCTGAATTTGCAGCAATTTCAGATGGGAAAAATAATCGTTACGGACATCCGCATAAAGAGACGCTTGATACGCTCGAAAAATATCACGTAAAAATTCTCCGCACTGATCTTTCCGGGAGGATTATTTTTGAATCAAACGGAAAAGAAATCGCGGTAAGATAAAAAACCTGATTTAGCGAAATCACATCGCCTTAACGTCATTTGGAAGGCGATGCGGTTTTTGCAAGCTACGAGCTAATTCCTACAAACTAGATGAGTCCTGCTTTCTTGAGAACCGGATATGCTCCGTGTTTCTGAATAGTTTTGAGTCCTTTTGTTGAAATAGTAACTGTCACAAATTTTTTGAGTTCAGGAACATAGATCTTCTTTTTCTGAAGATTTGGATAGCTTCGAGTCATCCCAATCGGGTTGAACTGCGTTGCACGAGTGCGGTTTGAATATCCACCGCGCATTATTGAAGTTTTCTTTGTGATTTGACAGATTTTTGCCATATGATTGATTTTCTTAATGAGCGAAGCGAATTTTGAAAATCTTCACCCCGCCCTCGCTAGCGAGGGCGGGGTTGGTGACCTAATCTCGCTTTGCTCGTTAGGTTCTCAATGCTATCATAGGAAACATACTATGGCAATAACAACAATTTTTGAATTCGCGATACTTATTTTCTCAATCGTAATTCACGAGATAAGCCACGGCTATATGGCAAATTATCTTGGAGATCCGACTGCTAAATATGCAGGACGACTTACCTTAAATCCCGTTAAGCACATTGATCCGTTTGGTTCGATAATCTTGCCACTCCTTTCTTTTTTTACTGGAGGATTCATTATCGGATGGGCAAAACCGGTTCCCTATAATCCTTACAACTTAAAAAATGGGAAAGTAGGGGAGGCACTCGTTGCTCTCGCAGGACCGCTCTCAAATCTCGCGATTGTTTTGATTTTCACCGTCATTATTCGTGCCGGCCAAAGTTTTCTAGCACCATCTTTCGTGCTCATATCAAGTTTTGTCGTCTACATCAATCTAGTTCTTATGTTTTTCAATCTTATTCCTCTTTTTCCCCTCGATGGATTTCGCATTCTTTTTTCACTTTTGCCGGTTCGATTTCAGTATCTGAAAGAATGGCTTGAAAGATACTCTCTTTTTCTCATTCTCATCCTCGTATTCTTCTTTCTCCAGCCTTTTTCATATTTCATAAATTTTCTCTTCAACATCCTCATTCCTTAGTTTCTTATTTGATACTTTTCCCCAGTAATATCCATGAGAAATGGATATTTTCGTTATATACTATAAGGAATGAAAGCCGGAACCCTATCCAAGGTTTGTTTCTCTGTAGAAGCCTTTATTTTATTGCTGGTTTTAGTTTTCTTTTCGTCTTTATTTTCTCCCATAAACGCGTATGCCTCTCCTCCTTTTGCTCCAGGAGAAACATTAGATCCGACTTGTCTTCCCACAAATCCAGATTGCAAAGTCCTTACTCAGTGGACACCGAATGGTTCGAGTCTCTATTACAACGCGGGAAATGTTGGAATTGGGACGACGACACCTGCTTCGGCCATTGATGTTGTTGGGAATATAAATACATCTGGGAATTTCAAAATAGGCGGCAAGACAGTTCTGTCTACAGATGAAAGCAACAGCAATGTTCTTCTTGGCGAGTTTGCTGGCCAAAGTAATACCACCGGTTCTTATAACTTTTTCGGTGGTTGGGATGCTGGTACTAGCAACACGACTGGTAGTTTTAACACTTTTCTTGGAGCTGCCGTAGGTGAAAGCAATACTACTGGTTTCGGAAATGTTTTCACTGGATATTCTGCTGGTGATTCCAACACAACCGGTAATAGTAACATTTTCACTGGTTATGACGCTGGCCTAAGCAATACAACCGGCAGTAGTAACATTTTCACTGGTTATGGTGCGGGACAAAATAATACAACTGGTAGCTTCAACGTTTTCACTGGGCTTCAAGCTGGCGTTTTCAACACAACCGGTATTGGTAATATTTTTAGCGGATATAGTGCTGGCCAAGGCAACACAACCGGTAACTATAATATTTTTAGTGGACTTAACACCGGTACTAGCAACACGACTGGTGACTCCAATACTTTTCTCGGCACCGCTTCTGGACAAAGCAATACGACTGGTTCGCAAAATACACTTATTGGCTATGGAGCCGATCTTTTGTCGGGTGATCTCACAAATGCAACAGCAATCGGTGCTGGGGCAAAGGTCGGAGCTTCGAATAGTTTAGTTCTTGGAGGTACGGGAGAATCTGCAGTAAATGTCGGCATCGGCACTAGTACTCCAGAAAAGGCTTTAAGTGTTGTGGGTGATGGCATATTCACGGGAAATGGAATATTTGGAGGATTACAAACTAATACTATCGAATCCGCCACGGGGCCGGGGACGGGAGCGATAACATTTCCAGGTTCAACCAATGGAAACTATGTAACCATCAATCCAAATTGGTACGGAAGTTTAGGGGCGTATATTCAAGGAGGAAGTGTTGATGGATCTAGTTTTATGTTAGGTGCTAATAACGGAGCATTTTTTACGGGATTTAATATTAGTGATGGCAGTACTCGTATAGATTTGGACCCATTCAAATCATCTCCGGGAGACGGTAAAGCAGTATTATCTTCAAATGGTAGTGTCAGTATGGAATTTACGCATAAAAATGGAGGAGGTAGTCCCGATAGTTCTGTAATACTTACCCCAGGTAATATCGAATTGAATCCTGAGGGTCCAGGAAGCGTGACAGTTACTGCGGGGGGTAGTTTGAACGTTGATACCATAAAATCTGCTACCGGACCAGGAACAGGACCAGTAACAATTGTAAATGGTTTACAAGTTGCCGGCGGAACGGTGAGCCCTGGCGGATATATGGCAGTCGGAAATGGAGCAACCGCTAGTGCACTGTATAGTACTGCAATAGGAGCTGGCACAAGCGCCGGCGGAAATTACAGCACCGCGATGGGAGCTGGCACAACCGCTAACGGAGAAGTTAGTACTGCAATGGGACAGAGCACAACCGCCACTGGAAATTACAGCACTGCGATGGGACAAAACACAACTGCCAACGGAAATTCTCAGACAACTATTGGTAAATTTAATATTTCGGACACTTTCTCTGCTTTTATTATCGGTAATGGAACAGATGGCAGTAGCCTAAGCAATGCCCTGACTGTTGATTGGAAGGGAAATACCAATATTGCATCTGGAGCCGGTTATCAAATTAACGGTGCAAATGTTCTCACCGCTTCCACGACACTCGGTAATTATTTTGTAGGTAATTCAGGTAACCTAACAATGACAGGCGATAGTAATACTGCTCTTGGCGGTGTGGCGTTACTTTCAAATACGACTGGTACGAGTAATACTTCTGTCGGTAATGCGGCTCTCGTTTCCAATACTACCGGTAACAATAATACTGCAGATGGCGCTCTTGCTCTCGGATCAAATACTTCTGGTAGTCAAAATGTGGCGGTTGGTACAGCTTCTCTCAATCTCAATACTACAGGGGGTAATAACACTGCTGTCGGTAATGCGTCCTTGGCTGCTAATACCACAGGTAGTGATAATATAGCCTTTGGTCTCGCTGCTCTCAATATTAATTCCACAGGTTCCTCTAACACCGCTATTGGCGAAAGCTCCCTTTCGACTAACACAACTGGCTCTAATAATACTGCTTTGGGCATCTATGCAGGTGAACATATTGCTGACGGTTCAACTTCCAATACTACTTCAAGCAATTCTCTCTATCTTGGAGCAAATACAAAAGCATTGGCAAGCGGTGATACGAATGAAATAGTGATAGGGTCTGGTGCTATTGGCGTCGGGAGCAATTCGGCAATTTTGGGAAATAGCAGTATCACAAAAACTGTTTTGAATGGGAATGTCGGTGTCGGGACTTCCACTCCCTCATCTAAACTCCAGATTGTCGGCACTACTGAACAGCTTCGTCTCGGCTACGATGCTTCCGATTATTCTAAATTCACTGTGGGTTCAACTGGCGGACTTACTTTCACTCCGTCAGGAAATACTACGGCTGCGTACAACTTTACAAAAGCTGACGGTACAACTTCATTGATGGAATTGGATGCGACGAACGGAAGAATTGGAATTGGAACGACGACTATGAATTCGATGTTGGATGTAAATGGAGGTGAGACGTACGGGGTCGGGCAACTTACAGCTGCATTTGGTGGTCTAGTGGGCATTGGTCAAAAGGGTTCGGATGTCGGAAGCCTAAGTCTCTTCAGCGCCACGGGTCAGGAAATCCGCCTCTTTGCGCATGATGGGAATGCTGTTATTTCAAATTCATCTTCAGATCTCCATATAACTCCTGCGGTAAATGTGAATATTACTCAAGGCAATCTCGGGATAGCCGGCAATTCTGCATATATGATCAATGGCACAAACATTCTTAGCGCTTCTACTACACTGAATAATCTTCTCATCGGCGCAACAGTAGGAACTTCTACAATGAGCGGTTCGAACAATATTTTTGTTGGAGCAAGTGTGGCTACAGGTATTACGAGCGGAGCTGATAATACACTAATGGGTGAAAGTGCCGGGCACTTACTGACTTCGGGGACAGACAATACTATTGTGGGTCATGCGGCTGGGCTTTCCTTAACAAATGGTGGGAGTGATACATTTGTCGGCCAACAAGCGGGGGAGGTGACTACTGGTAGTGACAATTCATTTTTTGGCCGCTTTGCTGGATTTAATAATACAACCGGATCAAATAATACCTATGTAGGATTTCAAGCCGGAGCTACCGACGGAACCGTGGCAACTCTTGGAAATCTTAGTAATGCTACAGCGATTGGGTACAATGCTGAAGTTAGAGCTTCGAATTCTCTTGTGCTCGGAGGTACTGGGGCTTATGCGGTGAATGTTGGTATCGGAACAACCACTCCCGCTGCCGCACTCGATGTAATTGGAGCGGTCTGTGTTGATGATAGTACACCTACCTGCGGTACTTCTGGACTTACCGCCGGTACCATATATGCAGTGAATGCTTTCAGCCAGACGCTCGACTTAGCGGAGAGTTATCCAACTTCTGACGACACACTTCAAGCAGGAGAACTTGTTGCTCTTGATGAAACGCATCCTGTTTTTGTAAAACGCGCTTCAATTTCTTCTGGCGATGGGCATCTTCTTCTTGGAGTGATCTCGACGAAACCTGGATTTTATCTTGGAGGATTTGATACGGAATATCCTGGAGTAAAAAAGGTTCCTATCGCTCTCTCCGGCCGTGTTCCAGTAAAGGTGAACCTCCAAGGCGGGCCAATTAGTATTGGTGATAAGATTTCTCTTTCTTCAGTAGCAGGTGTAGGGAAAAAAGCGGGAGTAGGGGAGGATACGGTGGGCTTGGCTCTCGAAGATTTTTCGGGAAGTTATACATCCAATAACGACACTATCCTTGTTTTTGTGCAAAATAGACAAGCCTCGATTCTTCCTGCATTTGGCCAAGCATCTCTTGCTTCAGAAGTCTTCTCTACTCTCCCATCTTCTGTCCAATCTGCCTTTACTGATCTCGGTATTCTCGCTTCAGACTCGATCTCTTACGTCAAGAATCTTGTTGTTGAAAAAATTACCGCGATCGCTGGAGTATTTCAGAGTGTGGAAACTGTAAACATAAAAGCGCAGACCGCGGAAATAGATAGTGGAATTAGTCTTAAAGATAAAGTGACCGAGATCGGAAGAGCACACGTCTGA
>JAQTTF010000003.1 GCA_028710915.1 Minisyncoccota bacterium
TTTTTACCGCGAGGACCAACAGTTATTTTTACCGCGTTTGCGACTTGATCCACTCCGCTTTTTAAGGCCTTTCGCGCTCCCTCATCAAATAGAATTTTTTTACTCATAGTATTTAGTTCAAAATTGCTGATATTTCTGATTCTCGGACAATCACATATTTCTGTCCTTCAATTTCGACTTTATCACCCCAAGAGTACACTACCGTATCGCCTACTTTCACTTTCATTGGAACAATTTTGCCATCTTCAAATTTACCGGCTCCGATGGCAATAACTTTGCCAAATTTTGTACTTTTATCTGCATCAACAGACTCTGGAATATAAATACCCGAATTTGTTTTTACTTGTTTTGCCTCTTCTTCCCGAATAAGCACTCGGTCAGCTAAAGGCTGAATTTTTGCCTTAAAAACCTTCTTTGAAGCCTTTTTTTGTGCCATAGATATGGAAATTATTGAATAAAGTTGGCAAGATTTCCCCTGCCCTAAGCCGAGTAATCTTATAGCAAAAAATAAATTTAGGCAACAAAAAGCGGCGCCTAACGGCGCCGCTTTTTTCTTTCAGATCCTACTAATAAAATTAGTAGTTTCCTCGAGGAGCACGTGGAGCACGAGGTTCCATAGGTCGAGCCTCATTTACGGTGAGTGTTCGTCCATCAAGTTCCTTGCCATTCCACATGTTGATTGCAGCTTCTGCACCAGCTTCATCTGACATTTCGACGAAACCGAATCCTTTTGATCGGCCTGTCATCTTGTCCATGATGATGGTTGCTGAAGTAACTGCACCTGCTTGTCCGAAAGCATCTTGCAATGCTTGCTGACTTGTTGAGTAGGAAATCCCACCAACGTATAGTTTCTTAACCATGTAGCAAATGTATTCTTCTAATAGTGTAAAGGGTTTTCCAACCCTTTTCTGTGACATCGCTCGGACACCATGAAAGTAAACTTTCGCGTTGCTCCTCGCTCGTCACTGTAAGGCGACCTTCTCCTGCGCTTGCTTGCCGAAACACTAAAAGTGCATCTGCTCCACAAAACTTATGAGAAAACTCTTACAACGGGTATTATACACCTTTTAAAGAAAAAAGCAAGTACCTGCAAACTGTGCTTATACCGAAGCGAGAACTTGAATTTTTTCTTCGAGAACCACATACTGTCTCGGGGGAAAACAGAGCCTGTAGCTCTGTCAAACTGTACAAGGGGGAGGCGATGGAAAAGCCGGAGGCGGAGACAAGTCTTTGGAAAATGGTGCTCACCTACGTGGGGATCATCATCTTTTTGGCACTTGTGTGGGTGTTCATAAAGAACGAGGTGCTGTGGGCGCCGGAACAAAACACCCAAGAGGAAGAGGAGGAAAAGTAGGCAAAGAAAGGCGGAGAAAGTGGCTGAACCGATAACATAGGGTCACAAATGCAAAGCGGTTTTGTTTTGTTTCCCCGGAATTCCCATCTGTCTTTGTTTCATTTTCGTCGCCCTTATTCTCGCGCTCATTCTCTTTCTCTTGGAACCTGTATTCGAGGTTTTCAGAGAAAAGCGAAGAGCAAAAAAAGCGGTTGCGCGAATGCAAGCCGAGATGGAAGGCAAAATCTGAAAGCCGCTGACGTGCTTGTCAGCGGCTTTTTTTCTTTTTATTGCGTAATGCGAAGACGATTCCCGCCCAAAATCTTCAAAGTTGCATTCGAAATCTTTATTCTTGCGTCATTTATAACCCCGTGCACAAAGATTGAAATTGATGCCCCGGTGGGAGTCAAAGATCCCGAGCTCCCTGAAACAGTAATGGTTGCCGGGCTTCCGTATGTAATATCATTGAAAGTTGCGAGACCTGCTATAGCAGATTTTGTAAGAGTGCCCGAAGCAAAACTTCCAGAGCTTGGGGAAATGGTAATACTGTCGGTATCAGTAGTTTGATTGCCCCAAAAATCTGTAATTTGAATACTGAAACTCCTCCACGTAAATCCGACAGTTACCGCAGGGAGAGGTTGAGTTACAAATAATAATTTACTCTTTGGTCCAACAGAAACTGTCACACTTAAAGTGTGGCCTGTGGCAGTAACCGTACCATCAGTGACGTTGATCGCTGCAGTTTCTGCTTTATACAGTTTCATCGTAGAAGTGCCGACTCCAGCTACGAATGTCACCGTGGTAGGACTTCCAAAATTAATATCTGTTGAAGTCTTGTCCGAAGCCGTCGGAGAAACAACTGGATTCACACTTGTACGAGCACCGGAGAAAGTCATAGATTTATCACCGACGTAACTCATAATGAAACTGTTATAACTATCATATGCTTTGATCGTGATAATTTGAGAGCCTCCGGCGGTCATGCTTGCGCTTCCGGTGATAGCGAGATAGGCGGCGGTAAACCAATTGACAGTGTTTCCGGAGTCAACCGAATTGGCAGGATTAATTGGAGTGACATTCGTATTCACTGAATCTTGTACATCAACGCGTGATACAGGACGAGTTCCCTGCGGATTGATGTTCCATTGTGTTCCAGGAGACGAAGAGCGAAGTGAGAGATTTTGTCCCACGGCACCGGCAAGGGTCAGCGTGTGGCTAATGGTTTGAGTACTCGAAGCGTCGAAGGTCAGGGTGCGAGCAGTCGAAACGGTTTTGGTGAGATCATAGAAGGTCGTGTTTCCATGAATTGCTTGATTGGTTCCGGTCAAATTTACCGCACTGGTTCCAGCATTGAAAATTCCGTTGTCCGTCCAATCGCCAGAAATATTAAATGTGGTTGCGCCAGCGGTTACGGTCACACCCGGACTAATAGTGAAAGTGCCGGCGGAAGTAATAGTAAAGGTACCAATGGTGTAGGTTGCCGCGCTACTATTTTTGAATAATGTTAGAGTCCCTGCTGAATTTACTGTCTGAAGCGTCGAAGCACCTTCGCTTGTAAGAGAAATATTCGCACCGCCTGTGGTAGATATGGTTCCAGCAGACTGGGTCATAACACCGGAAGTGACCATCGTTACTGCTCCGCTTCCTCCTGTAACACTGCCGATAACAAGCAGTGAAGTCGGTATATTGACCGTGCCTATATTTATAGAACCGCTCGCTGTGGTTGTGGTATTGAGCCTGAGTGCTCCCGCGGAATCAATATAAATGCCACCGCTCGAGGTTGAGGCTGCAGAGACAGAGTTATTTGTTGTACCGGCAAGTGACACTCTCATCGGAACACTGACCGTACCAATGGCACCTGTCGCATTTAAGTTAATTACATTCCCTGAAGAATCTGTGACAAGAGTGAGGACTGTTCCCGATTGCTGTGTGATCGCTCCCGGTTTTGTGCTTACACCAACATTAATATGTCCGCTTGATCCTTTGCTTTGCATATTGCCGAGAAGAAAAGTTCCAGTACCGGAAACTTTGGCATTCATCTGTATAGTTCCAAGTGGCAATAAGCTTGTGCCCAAATTAGCTCCACTATTTTCTGTTATACCCCCGTTAGAAGACACGACAAGTGGTGGGTTGGTACCAATAGCATTGCCGGTAATATTGCCGGTGAAAGTAACAGAGGTTGGCGGATTAGCTACAGCATTGGTCTGGCCAATATTTATAGTAGATGCAGCGTTCAAAGAAACTACGCCATCTATTGTTGCCGAACCTCTCGCATCTATATTAATAGAAACGGTTCCTGCTCCTCCGGTTATTGTGGTTCCTGGTGCTTGAATAAAGCTTCCCGTACCAGAGACTGAACTTGCGTATATGGTTATGGTCCCAAATTGGTGAGTAGTATCTCCGATATTGCCGTTTATATTTATATCACCCGTGGAAGTTTTTATCGTGACAGTATCATTATTTGCAGTTGCGGTAATAGTGCCGTTCAATGTTACAGAGGGTGTCGCAGAAGTGCCTCCACCAGTACCAATATTTATTGCGTTGGCAGGATTGCTGTAACATATAATATTATTTATTGTTGCTCCTCCTTTTCCATCGATGTTAATGGCGGTGCTCCCAGCTCCTCCGTATATCGTACCGGTTGTTTGATTGAAGGCACCGCCACTGGTAGTTCCGGCACTTATGGTTATGGTTCCAAATTGCTTAGTAGTATCTCCAATATTACCGTTCAACGTAATGTCGCCGGTGGTTGATTTCAGAATAATAGTATTATTAGCTGACGTCGAAGTAATACTGCCGTTTAGTGTAATAGAGGGAGTATACGGAGTAGGATTTCCAGCGTTGTTACCAATCTGTATCGTCATAGTACTTGCACTACTGCTTACAATATTTTGGACGGTTACTCCTCCTCTTCCATCTATATTGATATTATTTGCATTTCCTCCTCCATATATTGTCGAGCTCGCCCCCTGGATAACAGCACCAGTACCCGAACTTGGACTTGCGGCAAGAGTTACCGTCCCAAATGCTTGGGTACTGGTTCCAATGTTGGCGTTTATTTGAATATTGCCCGAAGCTGCATCTACAATAATATTTTGGTGGGATTTGTACTCGTGACGTTACCATTTAAAGTGACCGCGGTGGGTTGTGTCGTATTCCCAATACTTACAGTTCCACTTGAGGTTATGGTGGAAAGAGCAAAAGCTCCGACTGTTGCTTTGGACTGAATAGATACAGCAGCTGACACTCCTGATACTAAAATAGTACCGGCATCATGATTTATTGTACTCGCAGTAATCGAAATACTTGTTCCTGAACTTTGGATATCTCCGCTGACGATATGAAGTGTTCCCGAAGTGCCAGTGGTTATTGTCACATTCCCTAATTTTGAACCAGATGTCCCCATGTTAGCTCCGCTGTTTGCTGTTATATCTCCAGCAGAAGTCATCAGTAGTACGGGCACTGCACCAGATTGTGTGATGCTACCATTCAGAGTAATAGATGTCGGAGCGGCAGTCTGACCGATGCTAATGTTCGATGTACCGTACCCGATAATGTTATTGATCGTTGTAGCACCGCCTGAATCAATAGCGATCGTATTATTACTCAATCCCCCATATATTGTTGAGCTTCCACCTTGGGTGAAAGTTCCTGAGCCAGAAGTCGCGCTCGCTCTTATCGTCACTGTTCCAAATTGACTGGAAGCAGATGAACTTCCAATGTTGCCATTCAATGCAATATTTCCGGTCGAGGATTTTATGACAACACCGTTAGTTGTCGTCGTAGTAGTGATGTTTCCATTTATAGTGACCGATGGTGTAACCAGAGTACCTCCGTTATTAGTACCTATGTTAACATTTCCAGGAGGACTGTCCGAAACAGTAATATTTTGCACTGTCACACCGCCTCTTCCATCTATGTTAATGGCATTGCCTCCGTTGCCTCCATATAATGTCGAGCTCCCAGTTTGATTGAATACACCTGTGCCAGAGGTTGAAGCCGCAAAGATAGTAACCGCTGCGAATTTATTTGCAGAAGTTCCAATATCACTGCTTGTCGTAATATCACCGGTCGAAGATTTTATGACGAGTGAGTTAGAACCACTGTTGGTTATGGTCGTGACGGCACCATTTAAAGTTACAGAAAGAGAAGGCGTAGTGGCACCTATACTAACACTAGTGTCAGAAGTAATGGCCGGAAGAGCGAAAGCCCCCACAGTACCAGTCGAATTGATAGTGATCGATCCGCTTGTTGAAGATATCGCTCCACTGCTATTGGGGTTAGTGATGGTGTTAGCAGAGATGGTAACGTTGCCCGATGTTGATTTAATTACACCCACAGAAGAAGAGACGCTGTCCATAATGAGCGTTCCATTCACAGTAATTGTGTTACCCGCAGTAGTGAGTATGCCCGTAGTGATCGTAAGATTGTTGGTCACCGTGAGCGTGCGGGCCATCGTTATGGTCCCGGTATAACCATTGATCGTGACAGCGCTCGCGGTTCCGTTAAAAGAAGCATCAATAGTTGAAGCAACGCTTCCCGAATTAAAAATGAGAGTATCGCCTGCTGCAGGGGCTGCTCCGCCAAGTCCGCTCCAGTTGCCGGCATTTGACCAGTTAGCATTCGTCGCTCCTGTCCACGTTCCAGTTGCTGCAAAAGCAGAAACGGGATTGAAGAGATAGACTAGAAAGAATAAGGATAGTACAAGCAGTATTTTTTTCATTCCGATTTTTAATTAAGGAGTTCCTGGAGTCGAATCTGGAGTAGAGGAAGTGTCTGATGCGGGAGCGGAGTCTTGCGTTGGCGAATCAGAAACTTCTGGACTTGATTCTGGACTAGCTGGTGCCGGCGTTGCATCTACGACAGGGGTTTCAGTTGGAGATGGAGCTGGTGTTGGTGAATCAGAAACTTCTGGACTTGATCCCGGACCAGATGATGGAGACGGAGTTGGAGACGCGGTATCTGTCGGAGCTGGTGTTGGGGTCGCAGATATTGCATCTGGTGTCGGCGTCGCCGTAGGAGTCGGTGATCCTCCTCCTTCCCCACCACTAGTTGATGGAGTTGGACTTGGAGATGTCGTTGAAATAGGGGTCGGAGTTGGAGAAACAGTGAAAGGAGTAATGCCATTTTTATCCAGAAGTTCTTGAAGTTCAGTTTTGGTGATACAGACATCGCTAAGACAAAGTTGTGTAGCGCGAATATCATACGTTTCAACACTCTGGAATACTCCGGCAATTGCAGTAATTTTTTCTACAGCAAGATTTTTAAAATACGAAACGGTGTCCGTCATAAGGATCCCGAGAGATGCGAATGAAGATTTGATTGAATCAGACAGTTGTGAAAAGGCACTTCCCGCTAGAGCCTCTGTAATTGTAGATGAAGAGACGAGGGCGCCGGATTTATTTTCTGCAAAGACAAGAATGGTATCGTCGCCGGAAGAATAACTTCCGCTGAACGGCTCGAGCGCAATACCCACAGAATCATCGCTCGGAACAGCTTTCATCCCGATACCTGGGACAGAAGAAAGAGCAATTCTATCTCCAATACTAATTGGTCCGCCCTGAAGATTCACCTTAACAGGAATACGTCCGGAGAGGGCGACGGGAACTTTTTTATCATTTGCATACTTTTCATTTCCGAAACCTCCAAGCTTGAATCCAGGATTGGTAGAGACGATTCCAAGAACTGGAGCGCTGGATGATTTGTCAGCTCGAGAAACAAAGATAGAATTACCAAGATCGAGAGAAACGATTTCTCCTGCCTCAAGAGAATCATCTTTTGTCGGATAATTTTCGGCAAGGTCAACACCTGTTACGTCTGCGCCGTTAGAATAGATAACACCAGCAGTCGTAGCTCCTGTACAAGTATCATTGTCATCAATGCAGAGCCAACCAGCACCAATACGAACATTTCCCGGATTCCCCGCCCCACCGACAGTAAGCATTTGAGTAGGTGTTGTTGTCCCTATGCCGACAAATCCGCCTTTTATTACCGTGAGTGCAACATTGTCGATAAGATTGGTAGAAGATGCAATCCTGAATGATTTATCCGAAGATTTATATCCGATCGTCCAAGCGTTTGCATCGATGCCAAATTGCGCCGGAGCATCACCCTCTACTCCAGTGCCAAGAGTTACGTCGTGAAATGTCGAAGGTGTTGTAGCTGAAGTTGCTGAAAAAACACTAGCAGTAATATTTCCACTATTTGCGCCAGAACCAGTAACAGTCAGGCCTCCTCCCGAATCGACAGTAAATGATGAGTAATCGCTTGCATCATATTCCAAACGCAATTGTTCTGTGACGCTTGCGATATCAAGTTTTGAACTTGGAGAAGGCACGCCAATACCAACATTTCCATTCACATAAAAGTTTGTTCCGTCCCAAGTAAAATTGGAATTCACGACGGGAACATTTGTTCCGTCACCAAAAAGAATTCCGTTTGCAGTGAAATTTGGAAGAGCGTTTTGTTTGCCATTGAAAGTATTCCAGTCAGTTGAAGAAAGAAATCCATTTTGAGAACCGTTGGCTTGTTGGCCATTTGCATAATCAAGTGAGATCAATCCCGAGCCATCATCATTGAAATCAGAAGCAGTGAATGTGGAGATGCCTGTTGTGGAAGCGTCTGCAAAGGCCGTCGGCAAAAGAGACCGAGAGACCGTACCAGAAGTAAGATTGCTTGCATTGAGATTTGTGAGGCCAGAGCCGTCGCCGTTTGGATCAAGCTTGCCATTGAAAGTGTTCCAGTCAGTGGAAGACAAAGCTCCTGTGCCAGTAGTAGAAGCGACATCAAGCGAAAGAACTTGTCCAGAAAGAGAAAGGCCATTCGGTGTGCCAAGCGTCACATCGCCAGTGTTAGTACCAGAAAGATTTGAAGCAGAGATTGAACCTCCAAAAGTCTTCGTGCCGTTGATCGTCTGATCTCCTTCGGTCATCACAAAATTCGCATCTGCTCCTGGATCCGGAATTGTAAGAGTGCGTCCCAACGCATCTGTGTATATTGAAGTTAAATCTGCTTGAGTGTAAGAAGTACCTGTGTTGGCAGTGTGCAACATAAGAGGGCTGTTCCCAGAAGGACTATTAAAACCTATGAAACTATAGCCATGTTCAAAACCAACAGCTCGAGAGGTACCATTGGGATTGTCTGAAATATTTTGAGCAGCCCCTATTGTATTAGCATAGAGACCAATATCTGGATTATCAAGAAATCTGAGGACATTTGGATTTCGTATGGTAAGTGTGTTATTACCCAAATCAACATCTTGATTCGCTCCACTGTACGGAACATAGGTGGAAGAAGCCGAACCTGTTGTGAGATAACTATTGTTATCTAATCCTAACTGACCACTTGTCACATTTAGGAGTCCAGTTCCGGTAACTGCACCGCCTGTAAATGTTTGTGGTGAAGTCTGATCCAAAAGCAGGCCAGATCCTCCGCTGGAAACCGCCGTCCACGTTGATCCATCTAAAGAAATATATTGGGTATTGGTATCAGTATTGAAATAGGTGTCTCCTTTGTGGACCACAGAGGGAATCGAGATATTGGATAAGCTTCCAAAATTAGTTACGCCCGCAATCGTCACCCCGCCTGAAGTAGGATTGAGACTTATAGAGGTGTTTGCATACAGATTAAGAGAACCTCCCGAAACAAGTTGCGCCTGATTAAATAATAAAAATTCCTGAAGATACATGGCATTGTCTGTCAAAAACAATCCTGTCTCTTGCGTTAAATCGTTTGCATTTAAAACAAACCTAGAACCATCGGCATTTGAACCGGTAATTTTATTATCATGGATCCCACTTGTGTTTGTATCTATTGCCAAAGTGCTCGCGTTTCCTGAATTGGCAAACGTCACCGGTCCTGTCCCCGGTCCTGTGGCAGATTGGATATTATCCACATTTAACCCGTTCCCTGCTGCACCAGAGATCGTCACTCCACCACTGGTTGGTGAAAGCACGATACTCCCAGTAGAAGAAAGCGTAGAAATAGTGCTCCCTGACTGCAAATCCATCTCTGTTCCATCTCCATTGCGAACATTAATGCTACCAGGATTTATCTCCGAAAAATTGCTTGAGTTGCCTCCAATATAAAGTTCATTTCCAGGAATCAAATCAAATGTTCCATTTGAACTGGTTCCAAAAACCTCGCCTGAATCACGCAGCACGGAATAACTAGAATTATCTAGTGCATGAGAAGTGATGTAGCCACTTCCATAACTGTCGATTCTCCCATTATTATCTAATACCGAATGGCCGCCCAGTGGATCACCAATAGTAGCTTTTCCATTATCGTCAATTGCAAATAGATTAGGGCCACTAATATTTCCTACGTTAATACCACCACTAAAAATTGGTGCGCCACCGCTTACAGTCTGCGGAGTGGTTTGATCCAAAGACAAATAGGACGAGGCCGCGGTTGTTGTGGAAAGTTTTGCGTTTAAAGCAGCTTGGAGATCGGTTTGATCAGAAAGTGTGCCAGTTATCGAGCCCCAAGTTCCGCCTCCTCCGCCACCTGTCGCATTGAGTGTATTACCCGGACCCCATGAAAGATTCGTGCCCGCATTAATAACAGTTGATGGATCATCGAAGAAATTGTTCCAGTTTGTCGTCGAAGCGGTGAGTGGAATGTTGTAACCACTGGTGAGAGAAAGAATTTGTCCTGAAAGATCGAGACCAAATGCACTGCCTAAGGTGAGGTCACCAGTGTTAGTCCCCGAAAGATTTGAAGCAGAAACTGAACCAGAAAATGTCGAGCCCGAGAGATCAGCGTACGTTGAGGCCGCGGTTGTTGTGGAAAGTTTTGTGTCTAAAGCTTGCTGCAAATCTCCCTGATCGGAAAGTGTGCCATTAATTCCGCCCCACACAGCGGCAGTCGATGTTGCAACTGTACACTCAGGATCTCCCGGGGCACAAGCGGGATCGAGAGTTGCTCCTGGAGCATAGGGTGTAAATGGGGGATCAGCGTAGGTAACTTGTATGGTATAAAAGATAACACCGAAAAGGACTCCTGTTAAAAGAAAAAGGGCTGTTATGCTGAAACTTACCTTCGATAGAACTCGGGGTTTCATTCCTTATATTATATAGTAAAAAAAGCTATGCTTTTGCGAATATAGTGTGGATAACTAATGGTTTTCTGGCCAGAGCGCGAAAAACAGCAATTTTTCAAAAAACTTGCTTTCTGTTTGAGTTTTGGTATACTCTTCCCACATGATGATTCTGCAGAATTTCTTGCCGTACATACAGATTATTCTCTCCCTTCTTTTGATCGCTGGAATTCTACTTCAGCAATCCGAAGCAAGCCTGGGAAGCGCGTTTGGGGGCGACAGTTTTAGCTCTGTCCAGCACACCCGAAGAGGCTTTGAGAAAATCATCTTTAACGCTACCATTGTAGTTGCCGTACTTTTCGTCATCTCTGGATTCTTGGCACTCATCATCCGATAAATAAAAAAAAATCGAATAATTTTCTTTTTAAGAAAATTATTCTCGGACTTTATGTCCGCCTCAACGCATTTTATAATTCAAATACTTTAATTTTACTGTGAATAAACTTTTGCACTACCTTCTTGAAAAGGAATGGAAAATTCCTCAGGAAGAAAAAATTTCAAGAGCAATCAGGAATTTTTCTCTCTTCGAAAAAATCCTTTTGTATTGTTTTGTCGCTATTTTTCTTTTAAGCGCCCTGACACTTTTAAATGAAGTGAGCAACTCCGTATCAGTTGAAATACCGGCGCACGGCGGTACGCTCACAGAAGGAGTTATCGGCACGCCCCGTTTTATAAATCCCCTCCTAGCCACTTCAGATACCGATAGAGACCTTGTTTCTCTTGTATATTCAGGACTTTTAAAGGAAACCTCTGATGGCCAGTTTATTCCAGACTTGGCAGAAAGCTACACTATTTCTCCGGACGGCCTTGTGTATACATTCCAACTTAAAAAAGACATTGTGTTCCAAGATGGAACTCCAATCACCGCTGATGATGTCGTATTTACCATTCAGAAAGCGCAATCTCCGACACTGAAGAGCCCGAAACGAGCAAATTGGGACGGAGTAAAAGCGGAAAAAGTAAACGATCAAGAAATCAAATTAACTTTGAAGCAAGCATACGGTCCTTTCCTTGAAAACACGACGCTTGGAATTCTTCCGAAACATATTTGGAAAGATACTACCGACGAGGCATTTCCTTTTAATTCAGATACGGTGAAGCCAGTCGGATCAGGGCCATACCAAATAGACAGCATAGAAAAGGACAAAGCGAACGTTCCTATTTCTTATACGCTTTCTTCATTCAGAAAATATGCCGGGGGCGAAGCTTATATTTCGCAAATTATTTTTAAATTTTATCAGAATGAAGATGATCTTCTTTCTGCATATAAATCGAAAGAAATTGAAAGCGTAAATACAATCTCGCCGGAAAAAGTAAGCGACCTTAAAACTCTTGGAGGAAAGATCGAACAAACTCCTCTTTCAAGAATTTTTGGAGTGTTTTTCAATCAAAATGAAGCTCCAATTTTTGCGGCAAAAGAAGTCCGAACAGCCCTTAATATGGCTGTAGATAAGGATAAAATCGTACATGATGTTCTTTTAGGATTTGGAGTCAAGTTGAACGGCCCAATTCCGCCCGGATCGCTCCAAAATGAAATTGGAGATGTGATTTCGACTTCTACTCCGCAAATAAATAACGGCGCCGACATAGACGGAGCAAATGCTCTTCTTGAGAATGCCGGATGGAAAATAAATCCCGACACTCATATCCGCGAGAAAAAAGATAAAAAAAATACGCAAGTTTTGAGTTTCTCTCTCGCCGTTCCTAATACTCCGGAACTCAAAAGAACTGCCGATATTTTGAAAGGAGAATGGGCACAAATCGGAGTAGAGGCTCTCATAAAAGTGTACGAACCGGGAGATCTAAGCCTTGAGGTAATCCGACCGAGAAAATATGACGCTCTTCTTTTCGGAGAAATTGTCGGACCTGGCCTTGATCTCTTTGCTTTCTGGCATTCATCGCAAAGAAATGATCCAGGACTCAATATCGCGCTCTACACAAACGTAAAAGTGGATAAAATTCTTGAACAAATCCGAATACTTTCTGATGACAGCCAAAAAATAGATTTGTACAGGCAATTTGAAGGAGAATTGGCAAAAGATACCCCGGCAATCTTTCTCTATGCTCCAGATTTCATTTATGTCGTTCCCGCGAAAGTACAGGGATTTTCTATGGGAGAAGTTACTGTCCCGAGCGACAGATTCCTTACAATTTCAAATTGGTTTATAGATACGGACAAAGTTTGGAAAATTTTTGTGAAAAAATAACTCCTCTTTTCACAAACTATCGCTTTATCTATTATTTTGATCTTTTTATTAATCTCTATTACTAATCTCATTTATTTATGACAGGAAAACCACTCTATCTCTCTGCTCTCGTCGACGACAAGACAGCGCCGGGAAAAACACCGACAACAGATGCAAAGAAAGCCGCTCCGGCCGAACATCCTTCGAGAAATCGACGGGAACACGCAGGAGGATTCCGCCAAGGAAAAGGGCGCGGAGGACGCAGTGGCGATCACAGACGCCGAATGATGCCGTCCCAGCCTCATATGAAAAAAGAGGCGGACGATAAAATTCCACCGATTGGCGATGCTATTCGAATTATTCCGCTCGGAGGAGTCGAAGAAATCGGAAAGAACATGATCGCTATCGAATACGGAGACGATATCGTGGTTATCGATATGGGATTCCAATTTAAAGACGAGAACACCCCGGGAATCGACTATATTCTGCCTAATACAAAGTATCTCGAAGAAAGAAAAAATAAAGTCCGGGCTGTCATTATTACTCACGGACACTTGGATCACACCGGAGGAATTCCATATCTTATGGAACGAATCGGAAATCCCCCGCTCTATTCGCGCTCTCTCACGACAATAATGATTCGAAAGCGTTTGGAAGAATTTCCTCATATACCCAAAGTGGATATTCGCATTGTAGAAAAAGAAGAGTCGATTATGGCTGGAAAATTAAAAGTGCGCTTCTTCTCTGTGTCTCACACGATTCCCGATTCAATGGGAATTATTGTTGAAACTCCTTATGGCGTTATTGTAGATCCCGGAGATCCAAAACTCGACCACGTAGATGGCGTACCGACAGAAGCAGAACAAAAAGAATACGCGAAATTCGAGAAAGAAAATGTTTTGATGCTCCTTAATGACTCGACTAACATTGAAAATCCGGGATTTTCTACTCCGGAGAGGCTTGTCCATAAAAATCTCGAAGAAATCATCCGCTCAATAAAAGGCCGTCTCATCATCGGCACTTTCGCATCTCAGCTTGAGCGAATTATGAATATTATTTTGTGCGCAGAGAAATTCGGCAAGAAGGTGGTTATCGAAGGACGAAGTATGAAAAGCAATGTCGAAGTGGCAAAGCTCTCTGGGATGTTCAAAGTAAAGCCAGAAACGATTATTCCTGTCGAAGAGATCGAAAATTATCCTGCGGACAGGATTGTCGTTCTTTCCACTGGAGCACAAGGAGAAGAATTCGCCGCACTGATGCGTATTTCTACAAAAATGCACCGGCACTTGAAATTGCGCAAAGGAGATACAGTACTTCTCTCATCTTCGATCATCCCTGGAAATGAAAAAACGGTGCAAAAATTAAAAGACAATCTCACGCGACAAGGCGCAAAAATAATCCACTACCGAACTTCCGACGTCTATATTCACTCGACAGGACATGGAAATAAGGGCGAGCTTGAATGGATGTTCAAGCATATTCATCCAAAGTTTTTTATGCCGGTGCACGGGCATCATTACATGCTCCACCTCCATGCGGAAATGATTGAAAATCTTGGGATGCCGAAAGAAAATATCATTGTGCCCGATAACGGCACAATCGCGGAAATTCGAGACAAAGGCACAAAGCTCGTCCGACTCAAAGAGAAAGCGCCGTCAGGACTTATTCTTGTAGATGGTTTTGCAATCGGAGACGTGCAGGAAGTAGTGCTCCGCGACCGACAGATGCTCGCTGAAGACGGAATGTTCGTCATTATCGCAACCGTCGATTCACGAACCGGCAAACTTAAAAAATCTCCGGATATTATTTCTCGAGGATTTGTTTACTTGCGCGAATCCCAAGAACTCCTCCGCCTTGCTCGCATCATAATCAAAAAGACTGTGGAAGATTCTTCGAAAGGAATGAACCCGATCAACTTTGATTTTGTAAAGCAAAATGTGGCTGATGAATTGGGTAAATTCCTCTTTCAAAAGACCGCAAAACGCCCGATTGTAATCCCAGTTCTCCTAGGAGTATAATAGAAAATGATTTAGAGAGTCATTCATTATTCACTAACTATTAATTCTATGGAGCAAAATATGAATTCAGGAACTGGGAGTGGTTCTAAGGGAAAACTTATTATCATTATCGTAGTCGTGCTTCTTATCCTCTACATTCTTTCAAGAATGATGGGATTCTTTGGAAATCGGGCAGTGGAGCAGGTCATCAATCAACAGACGGGAGGAAATTCCGAAGTGAGCGGAAATGGCCAATCTGGAACAATTACAACAGATAAAGGAACCGTAACATGGGGAACTAATACCCTTCCAAGCGGATGGCCGTCTGAAATTTCAGTTTACCCAGGAGCAACAATCCAATATTCTGGAGCGGGAAAAGGCGGTTCGGGACAAAATGCTTCGACAATCGTGCTCGCATCTTCAGATTCTCCTGACACAATTTCCGCATACTACAAAAATGTCTTTTCTACGAACGGATGGACGATCACAGGTACGGCAAACACAGGAGGAGGAATCATCATCGGAGCAAAAAATGGAGCGAAGACGGGCGGAGTATCGATTACTCCGGGACAAAGCGGCTCTACCGTTGCAGTTTCTGTGAGTCAGTAAAAAGCCAGCGAAAATCGCCCGAGTTTCAGTAAGAAACTCGGGCGATTTTCTTTTGCACTGTCGGGGTACTGGGATTCGAACCCAGAGTCTCACCCTCCCGAAGGGTGCATGTTACCGTTACACTATACCCCGTTTGAGAACCTCCTCCTTACAGGAGCTGTATACCTTTCACATTCCGAATACGGAACGCTCAAGGTCTTGCACCGACGGTTCCTGCCATCGGTTCACCTCCCGAAGGGTGTATACTACCACTATACTACACCCCGAAAATGGAATCAGTATCACTCCTTACAGAAACTGTTACTATAATATAAGTAAAGGGAAACACAATACAGAGGTATTATGACCCTCTGTATTTTTTATCAAAACATTTAAATTACAGAGGTAAAGTACAACCAGTTTTTAGAGCGAGAGTCTCGAGGGAAACGTCTCCCAACTGTGTTGTCCCGTCACTGAACTTCCAGGTCGGATATGCCGTTATATTTTGATCCTTACAGATTTGAAGTTGTCCTTTTCCATCTGCTGTCGAACACTCAACTGACGACAAATATTTCACAGATTCTCCGAATTTTGCTTTTTGACTTTGACAATGAGGACACCAGAAAGCCCCATATAAAACGGCATTTCTTGCGGTCAAGCAACGTGCAAATGCATCATATTTACCGACGGTATTCTTAATACTTACAGGTGTTTGTGTTACAGATTTTGGCGCTATATTTTGCTTTTTTAGACTGTCAGTGATCGCATTAATGACTTCTTTTATCGTCTTGAAAGAAGTTGGAGGGACCACTTGAACTGGCTGGTTAAAATTCTTGAAACTAAGGACGATAGAATCAGTAATTTGCGGAGTACTCCTTCCATTTGGTGTCACAGCAAAACTGAAAGATATTTTATGAATGTACATATCGCCCTTGCCGATCCATATTTCTCCTGGAGAAAATTCAATCTGTTGAAATGCTTGTCTTTCCTGCGTTAATTGAGCATCAGTGATTGCCACACCGCCAATGGTTTTTGAAACATCTGCAATGAACGAAAGTAATTTATCCTTATCGAGTGTAATTTGGTAATGATAAGAATTCATTCCGTCAACATCTTCGTCTGGCAATTTCCCCGTAACTGCGAACATATGAGCATTTGCAGTTAATTGCTGGATCTCTGCTATTTTTTCCGGCGAAAGTTCAGTAGATTTTATCGTTGATGAGGAGATCATAGCGGAACTTACACCCAGTTGTTTCTGTAGATCTGCTAAATCCAATTTTATCCAAACTCCATTTACAGAACTTGGATCAAAAAATCCGAGATTTGGTATATTGTCTATTTTTAGATATTTATCAGCACCATTATAAATGAATTCGGCATTTATTTTCGGGACGACCTCCATATCAAGTCCTATATCTGCTATTCCTTTAATATTTTGAGGATCAGAAATGTCTGACGATGTATCGAAAGATATCGATATCTTTTTAAAAGGCAATTGAACAGTCGAGGAAGCAATGCTATTCTGATCTATTACAACGGTCACGAGTCCCGATAAGGAATCAGACTTGATCTTCGACATATTCTGGAAAGCTTCCGCTAGAACTTTTTCCGGAGGATTTTTGTAGTCTTGGTAATATGGATATCCGAATACTGCGCCTGCGCCCATAATAACAATTATAAGGAAAACAAGGATTACTTTGAGAGTTGTATGATGTTTGACCGGGACAGCTTCAATATTCCCTAAAACCTGTGCAGAGGGCATTTGCGGTGGAACTCCGATTGGTCTCGGTGTCGAAGCAAGCCGAAGAGCTTCATCTATATCAGAAGATTGCCAACCACCAGCGAAAAGATCAGCTTTCAGTCGTTCAGGACTAGCTCCTTGTGCCATCTGTTGCCTGATATAATCAAGCATCTGTTGATTTACCATAGAGATTTTTTAATTGATATAAATTTATTTTAACACGAAAAAATGGCGAAACGTGTGGAGAACTGTTTTGAGACAAATTGCGAGTACGGTACAATATGACTATGAGACATGTTATCGCCCATCTCAAAAAAGAGAAGTATTTTAGTTTTATCTATCTTTCTGTCTTTCTCCTCTCGCTTCATTACGCTTTCGTCCTTTACATCAATTCAAGTTTTCTTGAGAAATTTCTCACCGCGCAAACAGTGGGAATTTTGTTTGCTCTTGGCGCAATAGTGGACATTATTCTTCTTCTCAATATCACATCTCTCCTGCGAAAATTTGGAAATTGGAAGCTTACCATGTCGTTTCTTGTCATCGAAATCTGTGCCATCCTTGGACTTGCCCTTTCACAAAATAACATTATCACAAGCATATCGTTCGTTATCTTTGCCGGCATTGCTCCCCTGCTTCTCTTTAATCTGGATATTTTTCTACAGACAGAACTCAAGGGCAACGGGCACACTGGCGGAGTGCGGGGAATATTTCTCACAATGTCCAATTTCGCCTTTGTTCTTTCGCCTTTTATCGTCGGATTTATTCTTGGAGAAAATAATTTCATGGCTATATATGGGCTCTCCTTTTTATTCCTTCTGCTCCTCCTCCCCATTATTGCTACGAAATTCAAAGAATTTAAAGATCCAGAATATCCTACAATGAAAGTAGAGCACGCTCTCGCGCATTTTGTTGAGAATAGGAATTTATTTCATATCTACATTACTAATTTCCTCCTGCAGTTTTTCTACGCGATAATGGTCATCTACACGCCTATTTATCTCCATCAATATATCGGTTTTTCATGGGAAGTAATCGGAGAAATTTTCAGCATCATGCTCATCCCATTTATCCTCTTTCAAGTGCCCGGAGGAGAGATGTCGGATAGCTTCGGGGAGAAGAAACTTCTCATCGCGGGCCTTGTTATTATGGGAATTTCAACGCTTTTCCTGCCATTTCTGGGACAAAACGTAATCGCATGGACGATTCTTCTTTTTCTTACGCGATGCGGAGCGGCGCTTGTTGAAATTATGAATGAATCCTATTTTTACAAACATGTGAAAGGAAAAAATTCGAATGTTATCGGATTCTTCAGAACAGCGGTACCGCTTTCCTATATTGTTGCTCCAATTATAGCGACTCTTGTTCTTTTGGTTTTCCCAATTCCCTATCTTTATATTCTTCTCGGAATCCTCATTATCCTTGGAATACAGTTTGCAGAGAGAATTCAAGATACCGTCTAATCGAAAGGCTCTTCGAAAAGGTCCGAACTAGATCGAAGCTTTTTGCCTGCAAGTATTGGAGGCATTTACCACATCATTGTAATCCAAAATATCAGCTTGAGTTGCCTTCACGAGAGCGTCATAATCCGTGACAAGCGCATTGTATTCAACTACTTCTTTATTGTATGAGGAATCATCAGTTGTAGCGTCGATTTCTGCTCTTTTTGCAGTAAGACTTTTTTCTATACTTGCAATTTGAATCTTTTCAGCATCAATCCTGCTTTTGAGAGAGGCTTGAGGTTCAGGACAAGAAGTGGCTGGCAGACCAAATTCCTGTACAGCAATCCATGTTTCTTGGCCTTGATATAAAGCCTTGCCGACAGACACTCCAATTTCTGTATATTTTGATTGAAGAATATTTTCCCTGTGTCCTTGGCTTGCCATCCACGCAGCAAGAAGCGTCTGGTCGTCTTTAAAATTTCCTAATGCAAGATTTTCTCCTATTAAAATATAATCATACCCGACGCTCTTCGCGAGATCTCCCGGCCCCACACCCGTCGGCGAAATATGTTCGAAGTATTGCTTCGCAAACAAATCTTGCATCTTTTTCTCAGCGTCAATATCAAGAAGGGCATTTTCTTTTAGCGCCGTGACTCCGACTTTTTTCCTCTCACTATTAGTAAGAGAGATGACTCCGCTCCGGCTCAGGGCTCCACTTTCTCCAGACTCCACTCGAAGCGGTGTTGGAGCAAATATCTTCTGTGTAATATCTTGAAGAGAAGGAATAATCCCAAGAGGAGACGGAGACGGAGAAGAGCCGCTTTTCCCTGCATTATTTTTGGCAGAACTTCCTCCCAGATTAAAAAAAGATACAATTTGTTCTGGAACAAGTGCTCGCACGCTCTCTATCGCCCCATTCAAGCGAGAGAATGAAAGTGGAATATGAAAAAAGTATGAAAGAATTAAGACAAGAATAATAATCGAGACGATAAATTTAATGAGCTTCCACATAGTGTTTTGTGCCCATATTATATTGCTCCCCCAACGCAAACACAAGGAATATCTTTAGTGGATTCGAGTACCCTGATAGGACGCGCCTAAGAGATATGCATCAAGATTTTCAAGATTCTTGCCATTCATAACAGCAACTTCGAGACCCATTTTTTCAGCTTCTTTTGCGGCGTTTGGATCAAAAGGAGAATTAAGTCCCGGATCCCATTTTTCGGGAATAATTTTTCTAAAATCTCTCCAGGAAATCTCTTCTATTTTCTTAGCATCCGGATTTTTTCTTGGGTCTTTATCATATACGTAATCGATATTGCTCAAATTTACGAGTTTTTTGGCGCCAAGATTTTTTGCAATAAGAACTGCGTCCATATCGCTGCTCCAGCCTGGCTCATAACCAGCCCCAATGATCACTTTTTCTTTAAAATCTATCGGCGCGCTTGGATCGTCAATAATTCGCTTTCCCGCAAGCGGAGCAAAAACAGCGCGCAATAATTGCGCGTTCAGTTTCGTACCAAAAATGCCGACCCAATCTGCGTCCTCGGCGCTTATTTTCGAGATAGCGCGAGCGCCCTCTTGGTACACTCGAGCAGTCTTCCCCCCTCCCGCTATAATTGCAAATCGCTCTCCATTTTCTGTATGGCGGACAATAAGATCTTTGAACTTCTTGATGAAATCAACATCAATTCCCTCCGGTGCAAGAAGTGAACCTCCGACAGAAAGTATAATTGGGCCTTTTTTCATTCGACTTATGCTATCAAAAAGAACTCTTAAATGCTAGCTTTAACCGCCTTCAAAGCAGACCCGTCTCGGATGACGACCATCGTATCTCCATCAAACCTGATCACAGCCGACGGCTCTCCATTTAATTCTCCTCCATCTTGATAAAAATCAACTTTGGTAGAGAAATATTTTTCTGCTTCTTCAACTGTTTTTGCCGGAGGAAGGCCTTGAACATTGGCGCTTGGAGCAATGAGCGGTCCCGTTTGATTGAGAATTTCAATTAAATCTTTATCATAAGGAAATCGGAAAGCTAATGTTTTTCCTCCGCGATGAAGATACGCAAATCTTTCATCGGGTGTATCGAAAATAATGCTCACTTTCCCCGGCCAAAATTCAGAAAGATGGAGCTCCAGCTTGGGAGGAAGCGTCACTCCAAACCTCCCCAAATCATTTACAGAAGAGATAAGGACGATGCAGGGCTTATCTTTATCCCTTTGTCTTAGTTCATAAATTCGTTCAACAGCCTTAGGAGAGAGAGCTGAACCGACAAGCCCATAGAGCGTATCAGTAGGCATGACTCCGACTCCGTCATTTTTTATACTCTTCACAATCGTATCCATACGAAAATAATTCTAGCACACCACTGCGAAAAATAAATGAATTATGATAGGATAAGCGTTATGGAAAATACTAGAAAAGTTACCTGTATCGCTCTCGACTTTGATGAGACACTCGCTTTCATTGATAGCTCAAGAGAAGAATTTTTCGGAACGTGGGAAAAACGCGGAGTGCCGAAGGAAATCGGAGAGAAAGCATATAAAGAAATCCATGATGGAGAAGGTTTTTCCTATACTGGTATGAAAAAAGCTCTCAAAAACTACGGATACGACATGGATGAAAGCTTTGAAAAAGAGTTATGGGCACGACTCGAAAAGGGACTGCGTCCTTTCAAAGAAGCAAAAGAAACGATAGAGAGATGGATGAACAAATGCCCTGTCGTTGTTATCACAGCGGGCGATGATTCATTTCAAAAGGAGAAAATACAGAGAACAGGATTTTCTCATCTTCCCCTTATCATCACAAAATTTAGAAAAAAGGCGGAAGCAATTCAGACACTTCTCAAGAAATACGGCGCTCCAATAGTATTTATTGATGATAAGATAAGCGAGCTTACATCAATCAAAGAGGCCGACTTCTCAAAGAAAGATGTGATCCTTATCCTTCTCGATAGAGCCGGCAAAAATAAAAAGAGCGAGTTTGAAGCTATCTCTTCGCTCGATGATTCAAAACTCACTAAAATTCTAGGATTTTAGATGAAGCTTTTCTCGAAGATACGCGAGAGATCCGATAAGACCGCCAGAATCAGCAAGCTCTGCTTTTATAATTTTGGGCGCGACGGGAAAGGCTTTTAGCATTGCTTCAATATGCTTTGCGACATTCTCTGCTTTGATGCCGACTTGCTTTACGATCATACTCCCGCCAAGAACCACTGCATCAGGCGACCAGTGAAGAATTGAATTGTAAATTCCGACAGCAGATATTTTTTCAAGATCCTCCCACACTGCTGGATCTGTAATATCACCCGGGTGTTTGCCATATTTTTTGCCAATTGCCTTACCAGAGACTAAATCTTCCAAAGTCGCTTTTGAAGCGAGATCCATAATTTGATGCCCTGGTTCAGAGTTAAAGTGAGTTCTATCAATTTTTCCGTCTACAATTCTCGCCCCCCCCACCCCAGTTGAAATCGTAATATATACAACAATGGGAAATCCTCTTCCTGCCCCCTCATGAGCCTCTCCCAGCCCCACCATAGCCGTATCGTTTTCGATAAAGACAAAGGATTTGGTGATATCCGCAATCGTCCCATGCAGAGGTTTGCCCACCCAATCAGACAAATTCGGAGAAAAAAGAAGTGATTCGTGTTTTTCATCAAATTCTCCTGCAATACCTCCAGCGACAGCAAGAACTTTCTCTCCGTTAGAAATCTGTCCCACAGCGCTTTTAAACAAATCTCCCATTTTAGAAAAGTCTTTCGGAGTATCGACGATTACTGGAGGCAAAAGCTCTCGGCCGTTCTTTGAGCCGGCAATTCGCATATGAGTTCCTCCGATATCAAATACGATGTACATATTTATGAAATAAGCTTTTTAAATTCTTCTACCATAGGAACTTGTTCTGCTTCTACTCCATACATAAGCGCAGTATGATATGCCGTCCAATCAGCAAGAAGAAGCGAGCTGAATACTTTTTCGCTTCTATTTGAGCCGGAAAGAGGATACGAAAGTACTTTAATGCCTCTATCTTCGTAGAGTTTCTTTGTTACTTCAAATCGCTTGCGATTCTGCGGATGATCTGCATCATCGGAGAGAAAAATGAAAATAAATTTATCCGAGAGAGATTTTGTCTTCCCGGCCCTGTCAAATCCCGTCATCTCATTATGATTCAGCTCTGGAAAGACATTATAAAATGAAGGAATTTTACCAGTTTCATTCAATTTGATTTTCCAGTTATAGGCAACTGACGTATTTTTATCGGATGCATAGATCACTGGCACCGATCCGGAAAGTTTTTTCGCAAGTTCTTTACCTTTCATCTCGAGAGCCTTAGGATCAAGTTTTGTTGAGAGTCCGGCTAGCTCCTTCGCTAATTTCTTATTTCCCAGAAGCATAATGAGCGCAAGAAGCGAAAAACCAAGCGCGCTTCGAGGCTGAATGCCAGTATCAGGCAAAATGATCCGCGGAATTTCATTTTTTTCTGCAAATTCAATGAGTTTACCTCCGACAGCAAGCACGGCGAGATTTAATCCTCTTTCATATGCAGTCTTAGCAAAATCAATCGTCTCTTCAGTATTGCCGGAATATGAGGAAGCGATATATAAAGTCTCATTTCTCTGGGCTTCGGTCAAAAATGGCAATCCATAATTTCTGTGAATTGTAACGGGAATTTCGACATCGAGTGCGGAGAGAAGATCAGCAGAAAGATGCGAGCCTCCCATTCCTCCGACTACTACCTGGCCGAAAGGCTTGAGTTTCTCTTCATTTTTGATTTGTGGCTTCCATGCAAACTGTTTTGCAAAATCTTTAATAGCTTTGTCCATTTTTTTGATAATTATTATTTTTTAATTTCTCCGATAGAATGTCCTCCGAATTGATTGCGAAGAGCAGAAAGAACTTTGCCGATGTAGCTTGGCTTCCCGCCCGATTCAACTCGAAATTTAAAAGAGTCTTCGATAACTTTGACGGGAATGCCGAGTTCCTTGCCAGCATTCACCGTCCACTCGCCTTCTCCGGTATGAGAAACCGTCGCGGAAACTCCATCGAGATTTTTACCAAATTTTTTATATGCGTCAGCGAGCCATCCGACAAGACGAGACTCAATGACAGAGCGGTGATTATAAATTTCCGTAACCTTAGGTAAATCAAGATTGAAATCTGATTTTTCGAGGATTGCGAAGCCTTCTGCAAGAGATTGCATCATTCCGTATTCGATTCCGTTATGCACCATTTTGACGAAATGTCCCGCTCCGGCTCGCCCAAGATATTGATACGCATCGGGTGCAGAAATATCTTTGAAAAGAGGAACGAGTTTTTTATAAACAGCTTCTTCTCCCCCAATCATAAGACAGGCACCATTTCGCGCTCCGCCTGGACCGCCAGAAGTACCGATATCCATAAAATGAAATCCTTTGTCAGTAAGCTCTTTCCCTCGCCGCACAGAATCTTTATAAAAAGAATTGCCCCCATCAATGATTGTATCGCCTTTTGAAAGAAGAGGAAGAAATTCTGCAATAACAGAATCAACAACATTATTTGGTACCATGACCCAGATTGTGCGAGGTGCAGGCAAGAGCTTAACCAACTCTTCATATGAATCGGCGACATGGACACCAGCTTCCCGCGCTTCTTTCCGCGGCTCCTCGCTTCTATTATAAGCAACCACATCCTGTCCCTTTTCGTGAAGTCGCAAGACCATATTCATTCCCATTTTTCCAAGTCCGATGTATCCGAGTTTCATTGACATATAATATCACAAATCTTCCTATTTATTCCCAGAAAAAATCCCCTTCGCCGCATCCCAGAATTCCGGATGGCCATTTTGCTTCATGTAATACCACCACTCGGCGCCCCAGAGATATTGTTCACCAAAGCCGGTGTCTTTTGCGAAAGAAACCATTGAATTGAATTTATTGATATCCATTCTGGAAAGCTGGGTAGCAATAGGTGCATCTTTTATCGGGGTCAGAAGCCACGGCTCGAGACCGAGTTCACTTAGAATCGCTTTTTTATTGCCCAAAAGAACACTAGAAACATTTTGCCTCACTCGATAAAACGCCGGCGTGATTGGATATCTCAAAGGACCAATGATTTTATTCCATGCATACAAATATAAACTTGAACCAAAGACATCTCCGGATTTCCACGCTCCCCACCACCCCCCGAGCTCTCCGCTATCAGTCACAAGAATTGGATGAACAGGATCAAGTTTTTTCACCAAAGCAATTTCTTTCTGAAAAAAAGCTTCATCAAATGGCCTGCACCAATCTTTTGCAAAAACAGTGAAATAGGCTTCATTCTCAACTTGCCAATAGGTAATGTTCCCATAATTTTTATAGCGATCGACAACTTTTTCAATATACTGAAGCTGCTTCGTCTCACTTGCATCTTTTGAAAGCGGCCATTCCCACTCTGGTGCATGGCATTCCGGCCAGCCCGGAAGACGACGACCGACTCCGAGAATTACCTTTGCATTATTCTCTTTTGCCTTCTCCATTTGATAATCAGCAACTGTGAAATCAAATACTCCGTCTTTGGGCTCAACATCCTGCCAATAGGCTGAAAGTCTGAAATTTTTCACCTGTAAATCCCCGAGAAGTGCAAGATATACTTTTTTCCAAGGAAGACCGAGCTCCTCAGAATGAAGCTTGCTGAACGAAACTCCATAAGTAATATTTTTCGGTATTACCCGAAAAGAAAGAGCGGAAAAAAGCAAAAAGAGAATAATAATTACCCACAATATGAATTTAAAAAAACGCTTCATTTTTTGAAACTAAATGAAAAGAAGGACAAAACCAGAAACAATGAACGCTACCGAAACTATTTTATGAAAGACTTCATATGAATGCTTCGGACTGTACACATAATCCGAAAACTTTTTACCAAGGAAAAATCCGAAAAGAACCAGAAAGACATACTGTAGTCCGACGAGAGCATTTACAAGAGAGGCGCTTGAAAGCTTGATGGTGTAGAGGATAAGGACCGCAGCAACTCCGGCTAGAATCTTATTAAAGACAAGGACAAGCTTGGTGCGCGAGCTTGATTGCCTAAGGCTTTCATCAATAAGACGGAAATTGTTGGGCCAGAAAAAGAGCACCAGCGCTCCAAATGTATTTCCGATACGCGACCAGAAGAATCCGTTTATAAATGTCGTATCAGTAAGAACCATCTTTACAAAAACTGAAGAAAGTCCCAGACATACTCCAGAAGCGATAATGAAGAAAAAAACTTTCGGCTTGAAACTAAAATGCGAAGTCAGAAGCGTCCCGACAATAAGGAGAATTGAGGCAAAAAGAAACCAGGTCGGTAAAATTTCTCGTAAGATAAAAAAAGAAAAAATAAAGGTCGAGATAGCAGTTGTAGCTCCGGCAACTGGGATAACATCGGCAGCGTCGTGGTGACGGCGAAGCGCTTTATACAAATACACTATCGCCTGAATATAGGTAAACCCAGAAAGAAGCGAGAGAATGAGAATTCGTGTGCTCGGGATGACAATCTGCCCAGTCGGAATAAGCACAATCACCACCGCAGACATAATACCAATAAAAAAAGCATACACTGTCGAGTGAGGAATCTTTTTAGTCACCAAGTATTTATCGACAACAACGACAACAGCATTCAAAAGTTGAGCAAAAACAACTAGGAAAATCCAAAAGTATTGCATAGGTTATTCAATAATATTCGTTTCGCAAATTTTCTTGTATAAAAGCGCAGACGGGCGAACGATACGTTCCATTGTATCATAATTTACTTGGACCAAACCAAAGCGTTTCGTAAATCCTTCCGCCCATTCATAATTGTCTAGAAGCGACCAATAGAAGAAACCGCGGACATCTGCCCCCTTCTGAATTGCTTCATACACAGCCATAAGATGATCTTTAATGAATTTACCCCTTTGCTTGTCACTTTCGTCAGCAATGCCATTTTCAGTGATATAGAGAGGTTTTTTATACTCTTTGAGCTCGAGAAGCACATTTGTAAGTCCTTTGGGATAGATGGTCCAGCCCATATCGGTCAGAGGCAGATTTTCTAACATTCCAAATGCAATGTGACGGTAATAATTTACACCGATGAAATCCTGACACTCTTTTATACCCTTCAAAAATTTGTAATTCCAGAATTTTCGGCAGAAATTCATCCGAACGTCATTCCACCACCCCCCACCAGAAGAGAAATCCATATTCTGTTTTGCAATACCAATCTGGATCGTAGGAGCTTTCTTTTTCATTTCAATATAGGCAAACCTATGCGACTTCATGAGAATCTTGAGAGCTTTCCAATATTTTACAACCTCTCTTTTAAATGGAGGCCAGCCGCCGCGAAGATACCCGTTTCCAAGCCAGACCATCGGTTCATTCATCGTCATCCAAAAATTTGCTTCATTCCCAAGCTTCTCCACAACATACGCGCAATATTTCCCAAAAATTTCTGGCGCCTTTTTATTCTCGAATCCTCCCATGTCCCGAAACCAGATCGGCAAGGTAAAATGCCAAAGAGTGACAAAGGGTTCAAGGCCTCGAGCTTTAAGTGCACGGATCACCTTTCGATAATGCTCGATTTCTGTATCATTAAATTTCCCCTCTTCCGGCTCAATTCGTGCCCATTCTATAGAAAATCTGTGAGCATTTTGCAATAGCGATTTCGCAATATCAAAATCTTTTTCGAAAGAGTTGTAATGATCGCAAGCACGGCCAGTCACTGGAACTTTTTTCTTTCGTGCAGCATCCGCCCAGTCAGTATTATCAATTCCTCCCTCCACTTGATATGAAGCAGTTGCACTTCCCCACAAAAAGCCTTTGGGAAATTCTCGCGTCTTTCCGGCAGAAACATTTTTTTTCATCTTAAAATTATATCAGATTTACCTGTTAATAATCGAGCGCTTGTTCCATCTTTTTTTCGACAAGGATTTTTGGAGATCCGTACGCAAGCCGGTTTAACGTTATAATTCTTTTCTTCATCTCTTGAGATTCTCCTTTCGTATCTGGAGGAAGTCCCATCCCAGAAAAAGCGGTGCTCGTTTTCCCATCAATCATAAGCTTTATATAAAAATGGAAGCGCGGAAGCCCAAGAAAATCATCTACAGTCATAGGTTCGAATTCCTTCGTCAAAATTTCCGCATCCTCTGCTCCGACTTCAAACGCAACCATCGTGCCGACATTTCCAAGCAAAGCATTCATAACAGCTTCCGGAAGCTGGGACAGATATTGATTGGTGATATGAATTCCAAGAGCATATTTGCGGGATTCGCTTAAGAGACTGGTAAAAGTATCGGTCGTAAAATTCTGGAATTCATCTACATAAAGATAAAATGGTACGCGTCTCTCTGCAGATTCATTTGCTCTTCTTTGTATTGCTCCTTGAAGCCGGGAAATGAGAATGAGCCCGAGCATATGTGCATTCATATCACCAATTTTCCCCTTAGAAAGATTTACGAGAAGAATTTTGCTTTCATCCATAAGCGAATCAAAATTGAAACTTCCCTTGCGCTGGCCGATAATATTCCGCATTAGTTTATTATTCATAAAATGCCCGAATTTCGAGAGGAAATAATTGAGCATTTCGCTTTTGTGAAAATCCGAGGTCTTTGCCATCTGCTTGGTCCAAAAATCAATGACCATCGGATCTTTCAATTCTTTTCTTTTTTTCATTTCAAATTCTTTGTCTACAAAAAGTTTCGGAATTTCAAGAATACTTCCGCCTTCTGGTCCTGCCATCACCGTGAGCGCGGCATTTCGAAGCCAATGTTCGAATTGGGGGCCAATGATGCCGCTCTTTAAGGGGTCGAACAGTTTATAAAAAATTTGGATGCATTCTCCGACGAGAAAATCTTTTTCTTGATCATCGTGCGCCTCCAAGAGATTCAATCCGAAAGGAAATTCCGTGTCACTCGGATCAAAAAGAATCACGTCCTCAAGCCGATTCTTAGGAATATGAGAGAGAAGCCAATCAATAGATTCACCATGCGGGTCGATAAAACACACTCCGTGGCCTTCTTTAATGTCTAGGAGACTCATATTTTGGAAAATCGTTGATTTCCCCACTCCGGTCTTCCCGATCATATACATATGTCGAAGACGGTCTTTCTCATTCATTCCGATGAGTGTCCGTCTGCCGTGATATTCGTTTGTACCGATTGTTATAAATGACATATTATTCAAAAAAAGTTAGATCGAGAGACTTCTCTGTAAAATAATTTTCATCCAATACCCGCCTACGATTTTTCTTTGCTTCTTGAAGTGCTTTTTCTGATTGCAAAATTTCAACGAGAGTTTTTACTTCTTGGCTTATCTTTTCATGCAAAGCCTCGCGAAGCGATACTGAAATAAAACTAGAAACTGAAGACAGCATTTCTGTTCGCTTTGTAAACATTTGTTCAACCATAAAAGAAGTAAGAGCGGCTCCGCTTTGTTCATGGGTCTGAACTTCGCTTTTTTCTGGTTCGATCGAATGTAATTTTTCGTTCTTTCTCATGTTATTTTTTGTTTAAAAGAGAACGAGCAAGAAGCGACTCGCATGTTTCCTCAATAAATCGCTTCACGGGTCGCGCACCAAAACGCGGATCAACCAAGGTCTTAATTCTTGCTTCCAAAAGTGTCGGATCGATATTGAATTGCACCTTGTGTTTCGACAGCCTCTTTTCTATCTTTTTTATCTCGAGCTGCGCAACTTCTACGAGTCCTTTGAGTGACAAAGGATTGAAGATGAGAATACTGTCGAAACGATTGAGAAATTCGAGTCGGAAAATCTTTGAAAGCGCTGGAATGATTTTTTCCTTAAGAAATGCCTCACTTCCAATATCAATTCCCTTTTCAAAGCCTTTTAGAATTTCATCTACAGCAACATTTGAAGTTGCCATAATGATCGAATGGCGCGCATCTACGGTTTCATTTTGGCCTGATGTGAGGCGTCCGTCATCAAGCACTTGGAGGAATATGTCAAAGATTTTCGGATGAGCTTTCTCAATTTCATCAAGAAGAATAAGACAATGAGGCTCTTCGCGAAGCGCGTTTGTGAGAGCTCCTCCGCTTTCATATCCGATATATCCGGCTGGCGCACCGAGAAGTCTTTGTACAGTATGATCCTGTCCGAATTCTGACATATCAAAACGAATGAATGTCTGACTTCGACCAAACATATTTTCTGCGATGAGTTTTGCAGTTTCTGTCTTCCCTACACCTGACGGACCGAGCATAAGAAACGAGCCCAATGGCTTGTTCGGATTTCGAATTCCGAGTTTCGCTCTCTGGAGCGTTGCTGCGATTTTCTTGATCGGCCCTTTTTGATTGATAATCCTCTCATTCAAAACACTTTCGAGATTTTTGAGCACATGAAGTTCGTCGGGCTTAAGCTGGGCTTTTGGAATTCCCGTCTTTCCAGCCACGACAGACGCGACGATATCGTCTATCAGTCCTTTTTCCCCTAAGGAAACAGCATAGGCAAGGCTTTCATCCAAGAGGCTCACCGCTCCGCGAGGAAGTTGCCCCAGTTTGGGAAAACGCTCGACATACGCAACAATTTCCTTGAGTGCTGTACCGGAAACAAGAATGTGTTCTGCATTTAAATGAGGCAAGGCCCGTTCCAAAATCTCTGCATATTCAAGGGAAGTCTGATTTTTGACTTGTATTGTCTCAAATGATTTCACGAATGCGGGGAATTCCCGTTCGAGCCACGCATATTCATTCGGCTCCAACGAAAGAATCATTCTTACATGAGATTTTTTGAGAAGTGTTTGATAGAGTCGAAATGTATTTTTCAGAAGCCCGCTATTCCCCATTACAGCCCGACCGAAATTATCAATAAACAAAACTGACGAAGGTAGGGTGACGAGCGCCTGCTCAAAATATTTTGCATATGTTTCGTTTTCAAGCTCATAGAGATGCTCGGCATCAAGCTGAACAAATTGAAGAGAATCAAATTCTTTTCTTTCTATCATTTTTTTCGCCCAACCATACACTAGAGTGGTCTTCCCAATGCCATTTGCTCCGACAACAAGCGCGTTATTGCTTATCTTTCGAGTTACAACGCGAGTCAGTCGATCTATTTCTTCGGCACGGCCGATCATAATCGGAAGTTTTCCGAGTTTCACCTCCTTACGGAGATCAAAATATTCAATTTTTTTAAAGTGAAAATCAGCCATAATTTATTATGCAACTCGTCTCAAAGTTATCCCGCTGGTAGGATCAATATCGGTTTGATGCCTTTCTGCCTCGACTTCATCTTTT
Source organism: Minisyncoccota bacterium (assembly GCA_028710915.1). Lineage (GTDB taxonomy): Bacteria > Patescibacteriota > Minisyncoccia > Phycocordibacterales > JAQTLZ01 > JAQTLZ01. Next base: position 30,608 of record JAQTTF010000003.1, read on the forward strand.
GCTTGCGATTGCCCATTTCCCGCGCCACCAAGTATTCCCGCCCTCTCTCGTGATTCCGGAAAATGCAGTATCTTTTCCTGTGATGAAGATTGATCGGTCACGTTCGAAATAACTTCAGTTTGATTTTGATCCCCGCTCCCTTCTTTCTCTACACCAACTTTTCGGAGAATTTCTTGCTGCACTTCTCCCCGCGTAACATAAGGCGAAATTATAGGCGCTTTTTCAGAAGTTTCTTTTGTTTTCGTTTCTTCTAACTTGTCTCGCGTCTTCTCCTCTAGTTTCTGTCCTTTTACCTGAATAGCTTTTTCTTTTACGACTTGGGTTTTTTCGACGGTCACATCTTCGGGCTTTTCGATTTTTTCGACTTTCTTGATTTCTGTCTTAACTCCTTTTGGTTTTTCTGCTACAAAAGCCGCTCTCACTTCTTCTTTTTTGACAAGCTCTTTGACTTCAGCTTTTACTATCTCTGGCTCTTTTTGTATCTCTACTGCTTTCACTTCTCGCACAACCAGATCTTCTTTGGGAACCTCTTGGACACTTCTCTCTACGGCAGAATCAATGACATCTGTAATGACGGGCTCTGTGGCCTCTATTTCTGATTCTTCAAAACGAGCCAACTCAATGCCAGTCGGAATTTCTTCTTCTCTTGAAACTTCGAGAACTCTTTCCCCTCCCTCAAGAACAACAGCGTCAGCTTCAACATCGATCACCGGTTCTTCCATTTCCTGTGCAGTCTCTTCAACAACGACTTGCCTCTCATCCTCTATTTTCAAAGTTTCTGATACCAGAGCTTCAGTTTCTTGAGTTTT
>JAQTTF010000037.1 GCA_028710915.1 Minisyncoccota bacterium
CCTAGATAGGCTCTCGAAAACCGAAAACGAAAGTTTGATTAAGACTTACGAAAAGGAAATAGAAAAACTTAGCAATGAGGAGCAAGCACTAGAGAACCATGTGCAAGTTATGCGAGGTAGGAAGCCAGACTTTGGAACCGCTCTCGATGTAACATTTAACTTTCTGAAAAACCCTTACCTCTACTGGAAAAAAGACGACTTAAAGGCAAAACACCTAGTTCTTAAACTAGTCTTTGCCGACAGATTGACTTATGAACGAGGAGTAGGGTTTCGAACCGCTACTCTATCGCTACCACTAAGGGTTTTTGAACTAACTGAAATCCACAACACTAACGATGTGGACCCTACCGGGATCGAACCGGTCACCTCCTCATTGCAAATGAGGCGCTCTACCAGATGAGCTAAGGGCCCTTTTTTGAATAACGCGATTGATTCTACATGAATTAAGCTTTTCTGACAATTCCCAAATTATGATACTCTCTATCAATAAAATAGCGTCTTTAGCTCAGTTGGTTAGAGCGTGCGATTCACATTCGCAAGGTCGCTGGTTCGATCCCAGCAAGACGCACCAGGGCTTATAGTATAGTGGTAATACACCCCATTCGCATTGGGGAGACGCGAGTCCGATTCTCGCTAAGTCCACAACCTCAATTAAAACGAGATCGTCTTTCTTCTTCCTTCTCGCGCCTCTCTTCTATTTCGGCGCTTCGTCGAAGCTGATTTAATTTCTCTTTGAAATTTTCTTGTCGAAACTTGATATCTCTGATTTCATTCATCTCTCTTTTTAATTTTTGATCCTTCATCTCAAGATCAAATTTTTCTTGGCGATTTTTTCGCGCTTCAGTAGTGGTATTCCAAGACAGATCTCTTAATTTCTGATCTAGATTTCTCAATTCATCTTCTACTCGCGTAGCCTGTCTTTTTAAGTCCTGTGATTTTGATAACATATGATGTTTGGTGTTTCGTAAAAAATAAAACTGACTTTCGTATCTATTAAGTATGCTCTTTTCCCCAAAAATCTTCAATCCTTTTTTGTAATTGCTTTTTTTATAAAGCGGTATTATTCTTAAAGATAGGAATTATTTACTAATTTTAATATTTTTATGAACAAGAGAGGAAATGCGGTTGTTTGGGTCATTATTTTTGTGCTTGTCATTATTGGGGTTTGGTATTTTGCTGGAAGAACTCCAGCGACAAATACGACCACTTCTACTGGCCCCATCACTATAGGTTTTACTGGTCCGCTTTCCGGCGACTTGGCTAACGTTGGAGAAAATGCAAAAGCCGCAGTAGAAGTTGCTGTGAGCGAAGTCAATGCGGCTGGAGGCATCAATGGCCGACCGCTTAACGTGATTTACGAAGACGACAAGTGTGCGGGACCAGAAGCAGTAAGCGCCGCGCAAAAACTCATTAACATTGATAAAGTCCCTGTAATATTAGGAAGCACCTGTTCTCCCGCAACACTCGCAATTGCACCTATTGCAGAACAAGCAAAAGTGGTCGCACTTTCGTACTGCTCAACAGCTCCTAAAATTTCTGATTCTGGTGACTATATTTTCCGAGATGTTCCTTCGGATCTTTTCCAAGCAAAATATGCAGCACAATACGCTTACAACACTCTCAAGAAGACAAAAGTAGCTATTGTATATATCAACAATGATTGGGGAATTGGGCTCAACAAAGCCTTTAGCGATGCATTTACAGCATTGGGAGGCACTGTGGTTTCTTCAGAAGCGTATGCACCTGATAGCAAAGACTTGCGTTCCCAAATTACAAAAGTGAAAGCTTCTACTGCAGACCTCTTCTATTTCCCATCTTTCACAGACGGCGCGATCTCGGGTATCAAGCAGGCTAGAGTGCTCGGTCTTAAACAACCAATCCTCGCTGCTGATTCTTGGGATGACAACAAGATCTGGGACACCCTCGGAGCAGACGGAAACGGAGCAATGTATACTCGCGTTAAGACAAATTCAAGTGACGCATTCAAGGCAAGCATGAAAGCAAAATTGGGAAATGACAGTATTGTATATTGCAGTAACTTTGCTTACGACGGTATAAAGATTCTTGCTCAAGTGATGTCTCAAGTAGGAACTGATAGCACCAAGATCAAAGATGCTCTCTATAATGTAAATTATACCGGTGGTGTTTCTAATCAAACAATCAAATTTGATCAGAATGGAGATCCTGTAGGAGCAGACTACAACGTACTTGTTGTAAAAAACGCTAAAGCGGAAGTGCTTCAGTAATACTTCTTTCTTAAAACCACCCCGCTCTGGGGTGGTTTTTTGTTTCTAGAATTGTTACGATATTCCCTATAACCCAAAGTTAAACCGCTCCGCAAATGGACATTCTTCCTCAACTCATTGTAAACAGCATTATTGCCGGAGCGATCTATACTGTTACTACGCTTGGTTTCAATCTTATCTATCGCACAGCGAAATTTTTTGATCTCGGATACGGAGCAATGGCCGTTGTCGGAGCCTACTCGCTTTATGCTCTTGCAGTTCAAAATTCAGTCAGTGTTTTTATAGCGCTTCCTCTCGCGCTTATTATTGCGGGATTAGTTGGAGTTCTTATTCATGCCCTTGTATACCGGCCTCTTCGCAAGCGCAAAGCCTCAAACCTTGTGCTTTTTATTGCTTCACTCGGAGTAAGTACGGTAATACAAGCGCTCGCTGCCATTTTCTTTTCAAGCCAGTTTCAGACACTTTCTGGACTGACTCGCGACAAGGTCTATCAAATAGGAGGTGCTGACATTACAGAAACCCAAGTCATTATTTTTGTAACAGGAATTATTTTGACCATACTTCTTATGTTGTGGCTCAAATATACCTCCTTCGGAAAAATGATCCGGGCGGTAGGAGATGATGAGGAAGTGTCAAAAATTGTCGGAGTAAATACGAACAAAGTCATTCGCGTGGTTTTTTTCATCGCTTCTGCTATCGCGGGACTTGCTGGAATATTTATCGGAATGGACACGGGTATCGAGCCGACAATGGGTTTGTCCCTTCTCCTTAAAGGCATTATCGCCGCGATCATCGGCGGAGCGGGCGATATTTATGGGGGAGTGCTCGGCGCATTTCTTCTTGGTTTTGTAGAAAATTTCGGCATTTGGAAAATTTCGGGCGAATGGAAAGATGCGATCGCTTTTGTACTCCTTATCGTATTTTTGATCTGGAGACCGAAAGGAATTTTAAATAGATAATTACCATGGAATATATCGTCCACATTCTGATCTTAAGTTCGATTTATGCAATTCTCGCTTTGGGATTGAATTTAGTAATCGGATATACCGGACTCCTCTCTATTACTCATGCCGCATTTTTTGGCATAGGCGCTTATACGACCGCAATACTTTCTGTGGACTACCATATGAATTTCTTCTTAACGATTCTTGTGGGAATTATTTTAAATATCATCATTGCCCTTGTAATTGGTTTCATTCTACAAAAATTTAATGAAGACTATTTCGCACTTGGCTCCTTTGGCTTCAATATCATTGTATGGAGCATATTTCTCAACTGGGACAGCCTGACACAAGGGCCGCTTGGGATTCCAGGAATCCTGCGCCCAAGCATTGGCTCGTTTAGTTTTACTGATAACACCTCCTTTTTAATTCTTTCCCTGGTCTTACTTCTGCTTACGTTCCTTATCTCACAATTTATTGTAAATTCTTCGTTCGGACGCGTACTCAAAGCAATTCGAGAAGATGAAAAGGCAATAGAAGTTTTCGGCTATAACATCCTTTCTTATAAACTTGCCATTTTTGCTATCGGTGCAGGACTTGCTTCTATCGCGGGATCGCTTTTCGCCGTCTATATCACGTTCATCGACCCCTCAAGCTTTGCCCTGAATGAATCAATTTTTATTTTGTCGACTGTCATCCTCGGCGGACTCGCAAACCTAAAGGGCTCTCTTGTCGGTACATTTTTCCTCATTATTTTACCCGAGGTTCTCCGTTTTGTCGGTTTCCCATCGAGTATCGCTGCTGAAATGCGCCTCCTTACTTACGGACTTCTTCTTATTTTACTTATGTTGTATAGACCACAGGGTTTTATGGGAGAGTATAAATTATAATTATGAATATTTTAGAAACAAAGAATTTAGTAAAGCGATTTGATGGAGTTCATGCGGTGGATCATCTCTCCCTTTCGTTTGAAGCTGGAAAAATTACGGGAATTATAGGGCCAAATGGTTCCGGCAAATCAACTCTGGTAAATCTCCTAACTGGAATGATTTCATATGACAATGGAGAGGTTATCGTACTGGGAAAAACAAAACTCTTTCAAATAATTCCGCATGAAGTTTCTGAATTTGGTATTACCCGCACCTTCCAAGATGTCCGGCTCTTTGAACAGATGACAGTGCTCGATAATGTACTTGTCGTATTGACCGAGCGAAATCTGTTTGGTGCTTTGTTTGAAAAACATTCTAACTTTCACAAAACTGTCGCGGAAAAAGTGCTTACTCGTGTGGGACTTTGGCCGAAAAAGGGGGAACTCGCAGTGAATCTTTCATATGGGCAAAGAAAGCTCCTTGAAATCGCCAGACTTCTCGCTATGGCAGAGCGAGGAGCAAATATTTTCTTTTTTGATGAGCCTTTTGCCGGACTTTTTCCTGAAATGCTTAAACTGATTGCAGAAATCCTTAAAGAACTTCGCACTGAAGGCAAAACGATTATCCTCATTGAACACAACATGGAACTTATTCGAGAACTTTCAGATTATGTTTTTGTTTTGGATAGCGGAAAAGTGCTTGCGGAAGGAAAGCCAGAAGATGCGTTGAAAAAAAGAGAGGTGATTGAAGCTTACCTTGGCGAATGATAGTATAATTTTATTATATAAATAGATAATTTATCATTTTATGAGCAAAAAAATCGTAATCTGGGGCGCAGTTGTCATTGTAATTTTATTCATTCTTGTTCTCATCCCTTCTAAATCAAAAAACGATACAATTAAAATTGGCCTTGAGAACTTCACTACCGGCCCGCTTGCAGCTTTCGGTGATGCCATACACAAAGCCGCAGTTCTTGCTGTAGATGATGTAAATGCTTCAGGGGGAGTAAACGGCAAAAAATTGGAACTGGTTGAGGAAGATTATGCGTATGATGCTAAGCAAGTTATTCCTGCGCATGACGCTCTTTTGAGCCGTGGCGCGCAATATATCCTCTTTGAAGGAAGCACCGCTGCAGGCCAATTCGTAGGACTTTCTAAACAGAAAAATGAATTTTTCCTCGCAAGCTATGCCGTATCGCCAGTGTACAAAGATGGAAATCCTCTGACCTGCAGAATCTCATTGACCGCTGATTCCTATGGTCCTACAGTTGCCGATTACCTCATAAACCGCTTCAAGACTCCGCATATTGCCATTTTAGTAAGCAATAATGAATACGGAAAGAGCGTGCAGACAGCAGTAACAAAAGCTATCGAAGCAGCGGGTGGCAAAGTAGTCATCTCTGAAACCTATGAACAGCCAAACGGAGATTTCCGAACACAGCTTACAAAAATAAAAGCAGCTCAAGGACTTGATGCATTTTTCATTCTCAATGCCGGCAATACTGCAGACGGAATGATGAAACAGATCAAAGAATTGGGGATTACTACTCCTCTCTTTTCTGAAGGTCCGACGCTTACAAATCCGGCGGTGAAAGATTTTTCTATTTTCAATGGAGTCATTTATTCTGACTATCCTTATGCGCAAGCATTGAGCGACGCCGATACTCCGCAAGTAAAAGCATTTAAAAATGAATTCAACACCCGCTTTGGAACCCTGCCGACCGCTATCAGCGCTCAAGAATACGATGCTATCCATGTTTTAGCCAAAGCTATTGGGGAGTCGCCGGATAAATCAGGCGCTGGAATTTCAAATTACTTCATCCACACTCTCAAAACCTACAATGGAATCGGAGGACAATTTACTTTCAACGACGACTGCGAAGTATCTCGTTCTATTGTCATGAAAATAATGAAAGACGGAGTGCCACAACTCCTCAAGTAGCATGAGTGAAAAGCTTCTACGGCTCGAGCATGCGCACCTCTCATACGGCGGAGTAAAAGCTCTGGATAACGTTTCGATTGAAATTGAAAGAGGGGAAATGCTTGCACTTATGGGGCCAAATGGGGCAGGAAAATCGAGCGTGCTAAAAGCAATTTTCGGTCTTGCTCCGCTTCAAAGTGGCAAAATTTTTTGGTACGGACAGCCAATCGCGCCAGTTCCTTACCAGATGGTAGCGCGAGGAATTTCTTTTGTTCCTCAAGGTAGGAGAGTATTCCAAAATCTTTCTGTACTAGAGAACTTAGAGCTCGGGGGAGTATCTCTTAAAAATAAGAAAGAATTGCCAGAGCGTATTGCCGAAGTTCTAGAAACTTTTCCAGCCTTAAAGCCAAAACTGAAAGCTTTTTCTGGTTCACTTTCGGGCGGGCAGCAGCAAATGCTTGCTCTCGCTCGCGGACTCATCACTCGGCCCGAACTCCTTCTTCTCGATGAACCTTCGCTTGGTCTTGCTCCTAAAATTGTGGCGGAAGTATTCGAAAAAATCCGTGAAATAAACCAGCGCCACAATACCGCGATTATTGTCGTTGAACATAATATAAAAACACTCCTTCAGATGGTTCACAGGGTCTATATTCTTGATAAAGGGCAAGTAATAACTTCTGGCGAGCCAAAAGTATTAAATCAGGGTTCTCTTCTTAAGAAAGTTTTTCTCGGCGAAGCTGTTTAAAAAAAGATTCTTTCCACACCTCGTAGAATTGATATATTTCGATAAATCCGTATGATGTATACGCTATGTTAGACATACAGATCGCAGCAGAAAAACTATTCTCGATATTCGGACTACCGATTACAAACGGCCTCATCACAAGCTGGATTGTTGTTATTTTACTCGTTATTTTTTCTTACGTTCTTTCGCGAAATATCCGAAGAATCCCCAAAACATTCCAAAATATCGTTGAAATGGCAGTAGAAGAACTTGTGATTATGATGCAGGGCGTTCTTCACTCTCGAAAAAAGGCAGAGAAATTTTTCCCGCTTATCGCCACAATTTTTACTTTTGTCGTCATTTCAAACTGGCTTGGAATTTTCCCCGTTGTCGGTTCTATAGGGTTTAG
>JAQTTF010000038.1 GCA_028710915.1 Minisyncoccota bacterium
TACCTTAGTTATTCTCGGTCCTATAACCTCTGCGGTGAACTCTTCTTCCTTCTCACGGCAGACAAAAGACGTTATGGTATCGACCTATTTGGCGGTAGAGGCTACAGAGCTCCTTCATTATCAATATGATAGTCTTTATTTACAATGTGCTAACAATAAAGAAGCCTGTGATAGTGCTACAGTTCCAAATGTGGGGAGTGAAACCCCCGGAGAAAAAGCTTGGAGACTTCTTAAAGCTCGTTTATACGACGCTACTCCACCATCAGTATCTTGTTTTGATGTGACTGGGTGTTCTTATGATTTCTTGAACATGCTGGATGCTACGAGTACGACAGCCCCATCAAAATATTCTCCGACTGGGGCTGAGTGTTCGAAATTATCCAGAGTAACCGATGTCTTCAATACCCTTAGTAATAATTATTATGTTTGTAGCGGGGTCCCAAGTCATATTGTAGGAGTTGCACATCCGACGGCCTATTCTCGAAAGGTGAATGTTGTATCGAAGGCGACATTCCCAGAAAGTGGGCCATCTTCAGGGTGGTATAATGATGATCTTATCGTCACGTCTTCGGTTTCATTTAGACGTTCAAATGGAGTTATGCGCACTATACAAATAGTAGACTTCTTACATGCTCGCTCATAATTATGAAAAATTTTACAAAACACATGAAAATGACCTTTATCAACAAACGTGGATTCGTTCTTCCTTTTACACTCTTAATAAGCGCAATCATGTTGCTTATTTCTGTAAGTATTTCTACCATTCTCACGAAGCAAATTTATTTTTCTAATCTCTCTCGCGATAGTCAGATTGCCTATTATGCAGCTGATAACGCTCTTTCTTGTGCTCTTTCTATTGACGAAACATATGTCGATGATTTTGGTATTGGTATATTCCCATATTCTTCATCAATACCCGTAGACCCTATAGCGGAGAGAACAGCAATGGAGCAGACGCTTGCATCTATACAGAGCAGAAGAGCGGCGACTACTCCGGCTATGACGCCACTTGCACCAACACTGAATGACATACAGTGCGCGCAATCAAGAATATTCGTTCCTACTAGCCCTTATTCTTTCACCATTAACCAGAATGTATTTTCGCGTATTGTTCCGGCACATGGTGCTGTACCGGCGAGTACAGAAATTGGGAGGACTTCTTCATTTTTTATGAAGATGGATTTAGGGGATGGAAGTACATTCCGTTGTGCCAAAATAACGATTAATAAAACTCAGTCGTACAGACAAATAATCTCACAAGGATTTTCACGTTGCGATAGACCGGATGGGACAATCGAACGAGCTATTATTAACACTTCGTTATTGCAGTAAAGCTCTTCGATGCTCCGTTTAATCCTTATATTTAAACACCTTTTTGTGATATACTGAGCGCATGAATAAGCTAGAGGCAAAGGCTAAAATAGAAGAATTGCGTGGGCTTTTAGAGCGCCATAGAGTCCTCTATCATGTACATGATTCTCCAACTATTTCTGACGAAGTATATGATAGTTTAATGGCAGAACTTGCTTTTTTAGAAAAGAGATATCCAGAATTTGATGATGAAAGAAGTCCAACAAAAAGAATTGGAGGAGAAGTGCTTGACCATTTTGAAAAAGTACAACATGAAGTTAAGCAATGGAGCTTCGACAATGTTTTTTCTTTAGAAGAACTGAGAGACTGGAATGAAAGAAATATAACTTTATTACAAAAAGAAGGGGTTACACAAAAGCCAACATTCGTAGCCGAGATGAAAATAGATGGTCTCAAAGTCGTGCTTACTTACAGAGACGGTATTTTTGTTCGTGCAGCCACTCGAGGCAATGGTGAAGTTGGCGAAGATATTACCGAAAATATAAAAACAGTAAAAGTAATACCTCTCATACTTTCTCAAAAAGTTTCTATCACGGTCGTTGGTGAAGCATGGATGAAGAAAAAGGATTTAATAAAAATAAATAAAGAGAGAGAAAGCCAAGGCCTTGCCTCGTATGCGAATACTCGTAATCTTTCTGCGGGGACACTTCGTCAGCTTGACCCAAAAGTTGTCGCACGAAGGAATATACAAATATTCGCATATGATATCGAAGGGGGTGATTATACGAGTCAGGAAGAAGAATTGTCTAAACTCGAGCATTTTGGTTTTCTTGTTAATAAAGACAGAAAAGTTTGCAGAACATTGGAAGAGGTACAAAAGTTTTATGAAAAATGGAAAGGCAAAAGAAATGGAGAGGACTATGGTATTGATGGATTGGTCGTTAAAATAAATGAGCGCGATTTGTGGGACATTCTTGGGTACACAGCGAAGTCTCCTCGTGGTGGAGTAGCCTATAAGTTTCCCGCGGTAGAAGTAGCAACTAGACTTCTTGCTATCACGCTTCAAGTCGGGAGAACTGGGGCTATCACTCCTGTTGCAGAGCTCTCACCTGTGCTGATTGCAGGGTCTGTTGTATCTCGAGCAACACTTCATAATGCGAATGAGATAGAGAGATTGGACGTTCGTGTCGGTGACACAGTACAACTGAGAAAAACAGGAGACGTGATACCGGAAATATTTGGTGTTTTTACAGAATTGCGTCCAAAAAATGCAAGAGCTTTCGTGATGCCAACAGTATGTCCAGAGTGTCATTCTCCACTCTTAAAAGAAAAAGTCGGTAAAGAATCCTCCGTTGCATTTTATTGTAAGAATAAAAATTGTCCTGCAAAACACTTAGAAGGGCTCATTCATTTTGTGAGTAAAAAGGGGATGAACATTGAGGAACTTGGTCAAAAAACCGTAGAGATATTCCATGACATTGGTCTCATCACTGATTTTGTGTCAATATTCAAACTACAAAAAGTAGACATTGTAGGGCTTGAAGGCTTTGGTGAAAAGTCGGCTGAGAATATTATGGCTTCAATAGAAAAGGCGCGCAAAGTACCACTTCATCGATTCTTGTTTGCTCTCGGTATCCGTCATCTTGGTGAACAGACAGCAAAAGATATTGCACGACATTTTGTTTCTTTTGGAAAAATACAAAAGGCTAGCTATGATGAATTGATTGCAGTCGAAGGTGTTGGAGAAAAAGTCGCAGAGACTGTCGTTGCATATTTTAATGATAAGCACACACAAGAATTGTTAGCAAAACTCTTGCAAGAAGTTTCTGTGACAGAGGAAGGCAAAAAAAGAGAAGGTAATTTATCGGGAAAGACTTTTGTTATAACAGGAACGCTACCAACACTCTCTCGCGACGAAGCAAAAGAACTTATTGAAAGAAATGGTGGTAAGGTATCAAGTAGTGTTTCTTCCAAAACATCCTATCTTCTCCTTGGAGAGAATGGGGGAAGCAAATATGATGACGCCATCAAATACGGAGCCCCGATGATAAGCGAGAGCGAGCTCCAGAAACTTTTAAAGTAACTTTTTAACTTCTAGTAACAAACCTGGTATCCATTCTGATAGTAACAGTTGTTGTTGAAGAGATTGTTGAGGAGCCCATTCGGTTGATATCCAGGATACCAAGAGCCATTTGAATACCCATAAATATAATTAGCAGAAGGAGTCTGGTAACCGGTATTTGAATAATAATAATTTTGCTGAGGCTGGCTGTATACAGGATATACCGGAGGTATATACGTATAATTATTTTGAGAACAGTCACCATAATAGATAGGCGGATATGACATTGTGTAATAACAATTCGTTAATGTTGCTGGGTTTGGCACATAATTTGAATATGTATAGTTTAGATTCAAATAGTTTTGATATTGATTCTCTATATAGTTATCCCTTCTGTGGTGAGAAGCATAAGGGCTATAGCTGTTATATCCTGTATTATAGGCATAAGAATTCATATCTTGATAATATGAAGCGGAGGCAAAACTCGCATGTATTATGAATAATGTTGTTGTAGCAAGAAACGCTGTAATTATCTTTTTCATGAGTTTATTATATTCTTCGTTAGAAAATTAGCAAATCGACGGGGAAGGGTCTTTTAAAAGTCTTTATTATAAGAGTTTTGGCGAGAAACCCTTGCAAAATAAAGAGAAATGTGTTATTCTATATAGATTATAGAAGGTGGAGGGTAGAAGGTAGTTTGTTGCATTGAAAATAATGTATTCATACTACTTTCTATTTTCCACTCTCTACTTTCTACTTATGTTAATCGATCACGTAACTCTCAAAATAGAAGCCGGCAAAGGTGGCGACGGCGTTGTTCGTTGGCGTCGTGAAAAAGGTATACCTTTCGGTGGGCCAGCAGGAGGAGATGGAGGTAAAGGTGGAGATGTTTATTTCCGTGTTCTTCGTGACATACAAGCATTGTCTATTTATAAACATAAAAAGGAATGGTCAGCCGAAGGTGGCGAGGCAGGACAGAAGCGTAGCATGCATGGAAGTAATGCGGGAGACTTATTTTTACAAATTCCTCTTGGATCAGTTGTTTACAATCGTGAATATGACAAGAAATATGAATTCATGGAGGAAGGAGACTTTATTGTTCTTCGCGGGGTGAAGGGTGGACTTGGAAATGAAAATTTTAAATCATCAACCAATCGTGCACCAGAGGAATTCACAAAAGGTGAACCTGGAGAATTCGCAACCTTTGATATTGAACTCAAGCTTATTGCAGACGTTGGACTTATCGGATTACCGAATGCTGGCAAGTCGTCACTCTTGAATGCCCTCACTCGTGCTGGGGCGAAGATTGGAGACTATCCATTCACAACGCTCGAGCCGAATCTCGGTGTCTATTTTAATTATGTTTTGGCTGATATTCCTGGACTCATCGAAGGGGCAAGTGAAGGGAAAGGACTAGGCCATAAATTCCTTCGTCATATTACACGCACTCGTGTGCTCGTACATCTTGTCTCTGCGGAGAATGATGATGTTGCAAAAGTATATACAACAATTCGTGAGGAACTCGGGAAATATGACAAAGAACTTTTGAAGCGCGAAGAAATTATTGTGCTTTCAAAAATAGATACGATAGATGAGAAGACAATGAAAGAAAAAATTAAAGCATTAGAAAAAGCATCGAAGAGTAAAGATATTAAAGTGCTTTCTTTATATGAGGACAAGACTGTGAAAGAGTTTGGAGACGATCTTATAAAGATATTAGATGTTAGACATTAGATTTTAGATAAATTCAAAAGAGGAAAGCCGAAGGCTTTCCTCTTTTGAATTTATATCTAGGGTTATCTAAAATCTAATCTCTAACATCTAAAGTCTTTTTCAACAATTCCTGAAACACTCCTGGATTTCCTGCGCCTTTTGATTTCTTCATGCATTGACCGACGAAAAACATGAACATGCTTTCTTTGCCACCCTTGTAATCAGCGACTTGCTTAGGATTTTCTGCAATCACTTCAGCAACAATAGACTTCAAGAGTTCTGGGTCATTCTTTTGTATAAAGCCTTTCTCTTCGGCAGTCTTTTTTACATCGAGGCCTTTGTTGGCAAGCATAAGTGGAAGCAAATCTTTTGCCCCACGAGACGAAAGCTCACCAACTTGTATCATATCGAGCAATATTCTGAAAGATGATGAAGGAGGAAAATTCTCAGCAATTAATTCCTTGTTTTCTTTTTTAAGAAGCCCAAAGATATCGGCGACCAAGTAATTCGCAGTGAGCGTTTGATAGACGGCATCTTTCCCAGCGGTAACCTCATCGAAATATATTGCTGTTGATGGATCGCTTACGATTATCTCAATAGTATCCTCTTTGAGTCCGAGAGCGAGCATACGAGCTCGACGTGACTCTGGAAGCTCTGGAATTTCTTTTCGTAATGCTTCGATATCAAAAAGTTTTGAAAGATAGAATTTTGGTAAGTCAGGATCAGGGAAATATCTATAGTCGTGTGCATTTTCTTTCTTGCGCTGACTAAATGTTTCTAACTTTATTTCATCCCATCCACGAGTCTCTTGTACGACTGTTCCGCCTTCTTCGAGTAATGCGATATGACGTTCCACCTCATACTTAATGGCTCCTTCGACAGACGCGAATGAATTTAGATTTTTCACCTCACATTTAGTCCCAAGGTTCTTGTATCTGTCTGCGTGGTCTCTATCTGTCTGCGTGGTCTGCGATCTCGGTGCAACCGAGATGTTAGCCTCGATACGCATTTGTCCTTTGTCCATATTCGCCTCGGACGCCCCCACATAACGAAGTATTTGCTGTAACGCTCGTGCAAAGGCAACAGCTTGCTCTGCAGAGTGTATAACAGGCTCGGTAACGAGTTCCATGAGTGGTACACCAGCACGATTATAATCGACGAGCGTCATACCTCCTTCATGAGACGATTTCGCAGTATCTTCTTCGAGATGTATACGGGTGAGCTCCACACCATTGATTGAGCCACCGGAGACGATAGGGAATTTGTATTGTGTGATCTGATAGCCTTTTGGAATGTCCGGATAGAAATAATTTTTACGATCGAATTCTGTGAAGTCTGCAATGCGAGAACCAGTCGCAAGACCGACTTGTATTACTTTTTTAATAGCTTCTTTATTGGCAACAGGAAGTGTGCCAGGGTGGGCCATACATATTTCGCAGATATTTTGATTAGGCTTTTTCTCATAAGGGTCATTTTTGCAACCACACCACATTTTACTGTTGGTATGGAGTTCTGCATGGATTTCTAGCCCAATGGTTGTGATATATGGTGAATTATCGTTAGACATACGCTACATTCTATCATGAATAGGTTGTATGTTAAACTATTCTTATGAATAAGAATAGGCCAGAAGTTGAGCCAGGCAGAGAGGTGAATGACAGCGAATATTCTGATAGATTGTTATATGTATTGCCCTCATTAGACGGTATAAATGAAAATGATAGAAAGAACTACTATAGGAAAGTTTTGTCAGAGAAGAAAACTGTTTATGTGCGTAAGGATATATTAGAAAAGGCTTATAAACATATTGAGTCTACACAG
>JAQTTF010000039.1 GCA_028710915.1 Minisyncoccota bacterium
TGAATTCATCGCAACGAAAAGCCGGGACCCGTGACTCTTGGCGTCAGCAAAGAGCTTTACATGACCCAAATGCAGCCAACTAAAACAACCACAGGTCAGAACGTTTTGGTCATCCCGCAGATGCTCCAATGCATCAATCGTGATAACTTTCCGAGTTGTCGGTAATTCCCTGAAATCTCTCACCATGTGGCCTCTCCTTTTAGGGTTTTGTGCTACCCAAAACTAATATACAGGAATCGTAATAGAAAAACAAAAAAACCGCTTTGAGCGGTTTTTTTGTTTTTATTTCTTGTTTTTTCCTTTTCCAACTTTTCTTCGAGAAACAATGAAAATGTTCGAATATTTCTTTGCTCGGCGAGATTTCTGTCCTTTTCCTACTGGTTTACCTTGAGCAGTTTTTGCGCGTCGAGTATCTCGTCCTTGTCGTCCTTCACCTCCTCCGTAAGGGTGGTCTACCGGGTTCATACGAGAAGCGTTCACGGTTGGTCGAATACCGAGCCATCGTTGTCTTCCCGCTTTTCCGATCTTCACAAGTCGGTTTTCATCGTTTGAAACTTCTCCAACACAAGCGAAACAGTCTTCGTGCACTCGTCGGATTTCTGTCGAAGGCATTTTCAAGTGCGCGTAGTGATCATCTTGAGCAAGAACTTCAATGTAGTTTCCTGCTGAACGGCCGAGCTTTCCGCCATTTCCAGGTTTCAATTCTACGTTATATACAAAAGTACCAACTGGGATTTTCTTCAAAGGCATTCGATTTCCCATTTTGATAGGAGCTTTTTCAGAAACAACAAACTTGTCGCCAACTTTCATAGATTTTGGAGCGAGCACATATCGCTTCTCTCCGTCAGCATACTGAACAAGAGCAATGAAGCCGGTTCGGTTTGGATCGTATTCGATGGTCAAAACAGTCGCAGGAATGTCTTTTTTGTTATATCGAAAATCAACATCTCGGAAAAGCCGCTTGTGTCCGCCTCCATGATGTCGCTGTGTGAGTCGTCCTTGAGAGTTGCGTCCTACATCTCGTTTGAAACCCGAGGTAAGGGCTTTGAGGGGCTCTGACGCGGTGATAAAGTCTCGGTAGTTGATACCGGTCATTCCACGTCTCGATGCTGTTGTTGGTTTATAGGTCTTCATCCCGTTAGTGAAAAATGGCATTGTCTGCTGTGAAGCAACTCCGCCAAGTTTTAAATTAAAATAATGTTTTGTAAATCATGTTATGTTATTACTCTTTTCTTCCTTTGTAGCAAACAGCGATGCCATTTTCTACTACGGGATTATACAAATTCGATCTTGTCCCCTTTCTTAAGGAAAACGTATGCCTTTTTTGTCTGTGATTTCATTCCCACTTTTCCACGGATGAAAACTTTCTTTGCCGGTGTTCGGACAATGTTTACTTTGACCGGAGTCACTTTGTACATTTCTGTGATTGTTTTTGAAACTGTTCCTTTTGTTGCAGAAAGCGCGACTGAAAAAACATAAATATTTTGTGCAGATTGAAAGGAAGCTTTCTCTGTTACTCGAGGATGGAGAACGATATGAGAAAGGTCTGCGTGAGGCTTTGTGGAAGGTGCTTTCACAACAGCAACTTCTGTTTTCACAGCCTTTGCCTTCTTTTCAGTATTCTTTTTTGTCGAAAGGATAGCCATAGTAATTATTTAGTCTTAGCAGGAATTTTTGATGAAAGGAATTCAAATGACTTCTCCGGCTCGGTGATTATCAAATATGCATTCTGCATTAAGTCCATAGGATTCATATTTCGAAGTTCATCTACAGTGACATTTCCGAAATTGCTGAAACCTCGTTCTATTGCAACATCTTTGTGGCCGAGAGTGATATAAGCGGCATTCTTTCGCTTGGTTGAAAGTTTTTCAAAGCCTGCAATTTTGCCGAGATTCATTACGATTTCCTTTGCATCTTTTGTCTTTCCACCTTCCAAATTCATAGTATCGAGGAAAATAATTTCTTTGTCTTTGAGTTTGCGTGAAAGAATCGTGTAGAGCGCTTTCGCTTTCATTGAACGGTTGATCTTTCGATCAAAATTCTGATCATTTCGAGGACCATGCGCAACACCTCCACCAACCCAAATAGGAGAACGAGTAGATCCGTGACGAGCTCGGCCAGTACCTTTCTGTCTCCAAGGCTTCTTGCCTCCTCCTCTCACTTCTCCTCGCGTCTTTGTGTGAGCAACAGGCTTTCGAGCATTGGTCTTCATTGAAGTCGTAACCTGGTGAACCAAGTCAGAATTCCAGTGAACGCCGAACACCGCTTCAGGAAGTTTTACTTTCCCAGTTTCTTTTCCTTTTTGGTTGTAGACTGTTGCTTCCATGATTTTTAGCCTTTGATCTCGACAAGTGTTCCTCGTCGTCCCGGAACCGCTCCGCCGATAATAATTTCTCGTTTTGCTTCGTCCACCATAAGTACTTTCATACCCTTGGCAGTGATGACATCCTGTCCCATTCGGCCACCCATGCGCATTCCTTTCGGAACTCGAGTTCGGAGTCCTCCTCCGATTGAACCCGGCTCTCGTTCTGCGTGTTTGTTACCGTGTGATCGGCGTCCTCCGCTGAAATTATGTCGTTTGATAACACCTTGGAATCCTTTTCCTTTTGAAACGGAAGTGATGACTACTTCATCCCCTACTTTGAAAAGTGCGGGGCTAAGAGCGTCACCGACTTTCAAAGTTCCTTCACCTCGGAATTCTCGGAAATTAGAAAAGTTGCCGAGTTCTTTTGTGTGGCCTTTTTGTGCCTTGTTTACGTTCTTTGGATTGCGAGTTCCGTAGCCAACCTGAACAGCAGTATATCCGTCAGAGTCTTTGGTCTTTACTTGAGTAACTACGTTTGGACCGACAGAAATTACCGTTCCAGGGTGAAGAACTCCGTTTTCATCGAAGACTTGCGTCATATTCACCTTTTGTCCTAGGACGAATTTCATGTTTTTTGCAAAAAAATCTCACTCAACTTAACAGAAAGGACGCGGAAAGTAAAGCTTAAAGCCATTTTAAGCTATTCGGCTTTCCTTTTTGGTCTTACAGAATCTTAACGTCAATATCAACGCCGGAAGGAAGGTTCATATTGGTCAAAGCCTCAATGATCTTCCCTGACGGATTTAATATATCGATAAGTCGCTTGTGAACTCGCATTTCGAACTGTTCCCTGGCATTTTTGTACACGAATGCAGAACGGTTGACTGTGTATTTGTTGATCTCTGTCGGAAGCGGAACTGGTCCTACAACTTTTGCATCATATCGAAGAGCTGTATCGATGATCTGCTTTACAGACAAATCAAGGATCTTATATTCGTATGCTCGAACTCGAATACGAAGCTTTGAGATTGCGCCGTCTTTTGGAGCCGCAGAAACTTTGACCGCCTTCTTCACGGCTGGAGTTTTCTTCGCAGGTGCCTTTGCTTTCTTTTCAGTTGTTGCTTTCGCAGCCATGGATGGGGGCATAATAAATAATTTATGCGATAACTTTTGTTACCACTCCGGCACCCACAGTCTTGCCTCCTTCTCGGATAGCAAATCTCTGCTGGTCTTCAAGAGCAATTGGAGCAACCAATTTCACTTTGAAAGTAATAGTATCTCCAGGCATAACCATTTCTGTTTTCTCTGGAAGAGTCACTTCTCCGGTAACGTCAGTTGTTCGGAAGTAGAATTGTGGCTTGTATCCTGTAAAGAATGGGGTGTGTCGTCCTCCTTCCTCTTTCTTCAAGATATACACTTCAGATGTAAATTCTGTATGAGGAGTAACTGAACCCGGCTTCGCGATAACCTGTCCTCGGTGTACGTCTTCCTTTCGTGTACCTCGGAGGAGGATTCCGGCGTTGTCTCCGGCCATACCTTCTGAAAGCTGTTTGTTGAACATTTCAATACCAGTTACAGCAGTCTTTGCAGTAGGCTTGATACCGACAATTTCAACTTCCTCGCCAACCTTGATCATTCCTCGCTCAATTCTTCCGGTAACCACAGTTCCTCGTCCTTCAATTGAGAAAATGTCTTCAATTGGCATAAGGAAAGGCTTGTCTGTTTCTCGCTTTGGAACTGGGATGTAAGTATCAAGAGCGTTGGTGAGTTCCATGATCTTCTTTACCCATTCATCATCTTTTGAAGTTGCTTCGAGAGCTTTGAGAGCTGAACCTCGAATAACTGGAGCTCCTTTTCCGTCGAAACCTTGCTTTGTGAGAAGTTCTCGAACCTCTTCTTCAACGAGGTCTACGAGGTCTTTGTCATCAACCATGTCTACTTTGTTCAAAAAGACGATGATTTTTGGCACTCCGACTTGCTTTGCGAGGAGAACGTGTTCGCGAGTCTGTGGCATCACTCCGTCAGTAGCTGCGATAACGAGAATAGCACCGTCCATTTGAGCGGCACCGGTGATCATGTTCTTAATATAGTCGGCGTGTCCAGGAGCGTCGATGTGAGCGTAGTGTCGAGTTGCTGTTTCGTATTCGTTGTGAGAGAGGGCAATCGTAATACCTCGGGCCTTTTCTTCAGGCGCTGAGTCAATTTCATCAACTTTCTTGAGCTTCACTGTCTGACCATTCAAGTGAAGAGAATTGAGAATTGCCGCAGTAAGAGTTGTCTTCCCGTGGTCGACGTGACCGATGGTACCGACGTTTACGTGAGGCTTCGAACGATTAAATTCTGCCATAGTTTTTTATTAAAATTAGACTAATAAATAATAATACAACGAAACAAAACGCCACGCTGCTTTTTCTGTAAAGAACAGGAAAAACAAGCGAAAAATGCGATAGCACACATCATAGCAAAGAAAGAAAGTATGTCAACAGAAAAGCCCCCAAGTGTTCCCTTGGGGGCTTTCATATCGACTACCCTTCTTTGGTTTAGTTAGAAAGGATAACAGGCACAGCTGGAGCTTTAATATCCCAAGTACCAGTTCCGAGAATCAGACTGTAGTTCCCCCCACGAAAGCTGAGTGAATTAGCACCAACCGAAAACGTGTGGCTTCCATTGTTTGCCACAGTTGTAAAGAGAGCGTGACTGCTCGTATCCGTATCTGGACCGACAAGCTTTGCAGAAATATACCTACCTGTTATAGCCCCAGTACACCAAGTAAGAGTATTCCCCGTTGAACTAAACTTCAGTGTAGTTCCCGCTGTCGGAGCCGTGACGAGCAGACTTCCATTTGGGTTACTGCTGCACGGGCCTGAGATGACGGCAGGAGTCACCGTGACAGCCGCCGTACCAGTAATAGAACCAGAGACAGCTCTCACTGTTGCAGCACCAGAAGTTGAAGGAGCAGTGAAAAGACCTCCCCCAGTGATACTCCCAACACTTGCACCCCAACTGAAGGTAGGTTGCACTGCAAGTGCTGTACTATTTTGATCTAATGCAGTAGCGCTAAACTGCTGAGTGCCTCCAACTGCAAGAGTTTGTGTTGCTGGAGTAACTGAGATAGAAGCGAGAGTGGGAGTTGTTATAGTAACATTTGCTGCACCAGACACAGAACCCGCCGTAGCTCTTACGATTCCGCTCCCAGTAGCTTGAGCCTGCGGAGTAAAGCCGATAAGTCCAGTACCTGCGCCACTTATATTTGCGCTAATATTTGATCCCCATAAAAAGGTAGGCTGAGGAGCAAGAGGAGTACCATTCTGATCTTTCGCAACTGCGCTAAATTGCTGTGTCGCTCCAACCGCGATTGTTGCAGTTGCCGGAGTAACAGTAATAGTTTTAATGGATGCAAGATTTACTACAGGAGTAACTGTCACCGTCTGAAGACAAGACACACCATTTGGATGATTCGCATCAAACACTGACACTACCGTTTGTTTTACGGTACCAGCGTAGTTCGCAGTATATGTTTGCTTAACTGTAGTCTGGTTCTGAATCAAATCGTTTGTCGGCATTGACCAGTTACTAGTGAATGGAGCCACTCCTCCATTAATAGTCAACGTCCAAGTTACTTCATCGCCAGAGTTTGGATTTGCTGGAGAAGCAGAAATGGAACAAGAAAGAGAACCTGGTGTTGTAATCGTAAATCCATTTGTCAAAGTATTACTTCTAATTCCTGATCCTAGATATTCTACAGAAACATCATAGGCACCGGCGGAAGGGCCAGTTGGAACAGTGAATGAAAGGTGGGTAGCATCGGTCGGCATGACTGTTAAATTACTGCCTCCAAAATGAACAATGTGATTTGTCCCAACCTTGAAATTAGAACCAGTTATAACAACAGTTGTGCCGCCAATACCAGAAGTCGGACTAAGTGAAGTAAGAGTCGGAGCGGTAGGAACTACACTTCCAGACACTGTAGCGATTACTGTCCCAGTTACAGAACCAGAGGTGACGGTTACAGAAACAGTACCGGAAGTTCCCGGAGCTGTAAGAAGCCCTCCTGAAGTAATACTTCCCGCGCTTGTGCTCCAAGTAAAGGTCGGAGGCACAGCAAGTGGTGTCCCATTTTGATCTTTTCCAACTGCCGTAAATTGCTGCGTCCCACTAAGCGCAAGAGTTGCATTTGTTGGAGTGACTGAGATAGAGGTAAGAACAGGCGTTACTGCAGACTTGCTAACAGTAATTGGGAATTCATTAGTGCCCACAAGTGTAGGATCAGAAGCGGCAGTGATTCTCACTTTATATTGACCAACTACCCATGCAGAAGAGACAGTGAAATTCACCGTCGATCCATCGTTTGCTACAGCACTTCTAATAGGATATGTCTTGCCAGTAGTGGTGCTATCAGTACCAACAAGGTCGATATTTACCAATCGAGTAGGCGAAAGA
>JAQTTF010000040.1 GCA_028710915.1 Minisyncoccota bacterium
AAGTTGTGTCTTTGTCAGGTGAAAAAACAGGGTCAAACTTTCGCATTTGTGGAGCAAAGATCATCTCTTTTCCGAATCGCTCGGCAATGTGCACGGAAAGCTCTTTGATTTCCTTGTAAATTTTGAGTCGGTGTTCAAGCTCATCAATAGATTGTTCCTCTTCTTCGGAGAGTGAAAGATTTGGCAAAAGTGAGCGAGATTTGATGAGGAGAAGTGTCGAAGCGATCAAAATAAAGTTCGCGCTCTCCCCCATCGTCTGATTGCCAGTATTTTTTATATAAGCAATGTAGTCGTCCGTAATTTGGGCGAGCGAAATTTCGTTGATGAGAAGTTTCCTTTTTTCGATAAGGGAGAGCAAGAGATCAAGTGGTCCCTCGAAAACCTCTGTCTTTATTTTGTAGCCTTGATTTTCCACGAATTATTTTTTCTTTGGTTTTGTGATGCTGATACCGAGTTCCTGGAGCTGTGTTTCAGAAACTTCTGATGGCGCGCTCATCATAAGGTCTTTCCCCTCACCTGTTTTGGCAAAAGCAATTACCTCTCGAATGTTCGGCTCGTTCTGGAGAAGCATTACAGTGCGGTCGATTCCAGGAGCAAATCCGCCATGTGGAGGCGCTCCGTAGGTAAACGCCTCGAGCATGTGAGCAAATTTTTTCTGTTGTTCTTCCTTACTAATATTGAGAAGTTCAAATACCTTTTCCTGCATGTCTCGTCTGTGGATTCGGATGCTTCCTGAAGAGAGTTCATAGCCGTTCAAGACGAGGTCATATGAATTGGCTCGGACATTGAACAAATCTTCCCCTTTCATAAATTTTTCTACATCTTCATCTTTGATCGAACAGAATGGATGATGGGCGGCGCCGATTTTC
This sequence comes from Minisyncoccota bacterium, assembly GCA_028710915.1. GTDB lineage: Bacteria > Patescibacteriota > Minisyncoccia > Phycocordibacterales > JAQTLZ01 > JAQTLZ01. Next base: position 870 of record JAQTTF010000040.1, read on the forward strand.
CCATCCTTATCTTTTTCGAACATTGGAAAGTCCACGATCCACGCGAAAGCGAGTTCATCAGGATTATTTTTATCTTTTCGCAAGTCTGGTTTGTCTGAGCCATATTTTTTCATTGATTCTGCGTAAGTAAGTCTCATGAAAGGAGTGCTTGAAATTTTCTTGTGCGGATAAAGTGTCGAAATAAGTTCGATGAACATTTTTTCTGTGTACTGCAAAATATCTTCCTGTTTTACGAAAGACATTTCGAAGTCGAGCTGGGTGAATTCCGGCTGGCGGTCTCCGCGCGAATCTTCATCTCGCATACAGCGGGCAATTTGGAAATATTTTTCAAATCCAGCGACCATTGAAAGTTGTTTAAATTGTTGCGGTGATTGTGGAAGCGCGTAAAATTTTCCATTTTCAAGTCGCGAAGGAACGATGTATTCGCGCGAACCTTCCGGTGTGCCCTTCATAAGAATCGGTGTTTCGATCTCTACGAAACCATTTTTATGCATATGTTCTCGGAAAAAGGTGATGATTTTGTCACGCATGCGAATATTCTGCTGCATTCGTGGTCGTCGCAAATCCAAGTAGCGGTATTTGAGTCGAGCTTCTTCCCCGATCTCTTTTCCGTCACCCCTGACATCGAATGGTGGTGTTTGTGCTTCATTCAAGACAGTGATGCCTAAAATCTCAATTTCGACTGCTCCATTTAAATTTTCTTTCTGAATATTTTTTTCTGGACGGGCATTTACTTTTCCGTGCACTTCAACAACCCATTCAGAACGTAATTTTTCGCCGACTGTGTGAGCTTCTGTCGCCTTCGGTAAAATAACGCCCTGTACGGTGCCAGTCATATCTCGGAAATCAAAAAAGATGAGTTTTCCCTGATCGCGTCGAACATCTACCCAGCCGGAAATGCTGACTTCTTTCCCCACCATATCTTTGAGATCACCTATGTATGTTCTTTGCATATATTTTATAATGAGTTAATAAACTCTTTATTATTTACGTCGAAAATTTTCTTACGAAAATCTTTCGACGCGATTTTTGTGGTGCAAAAATCGAAAACGCCCCTGCAAATTCATTAATTCTAATAAATTCGCAGGGGCGATTTCGTCGCGGTGCCACCCTGTTTTATATCTTTTGTTTACCCTATTCGGTATTCCGGTTAGGGTCGCTATATCGGGCTTACCCGGAAGAATCTACTGGCCCCAAATTAGTTATTAGAGCGTTCTTTCTTCATCCTCGCCGGTGTCAGCCGGGTCATTGGTATAGCTAAATAGTACTATTTAGCTAGCAAAATGCAACCCTACTTTTCCTGTAGCAAAAACCCCCCAGCTTGGAGTGTCCAGAGCTTTTTGTAGAGACTTCCTTCTGTGGTTGTGAGCGCGTCATGCGTCCCCTCTTCCACGATTTTTCCGTCTTCAAGCACAAGAATCCTATCCATTTTTCGGATGGTTGAAAGTCTGTGTGCGATGACGATAACGGTCTTTCCTTCCATAAGTTTTGTCAGCGCATCTTGAATAAGCGCTTCAGACTCTGAATCGAGGCTTGATGTTGCTTCGTCAAGAACAAGAATCGGAGCATTTTTAAGAATCGCTCGAGCAATTGCGATCCTTTGTCGTTCTCCTCCGGAAAGTTTAATCCCCCGCTCTCCGACAAGGGTTTCGTATCCTTTTGGAAGCGATTGGATAAATTCGTCACAATGTGCCAGTTTTGCAGCTTCGAGTATCTCCGCTTCGGTTGCATCTTCTCTTCCATATCGAATATTTTCTTTGAGGCTTCGGTGAAAGAGGATCGGATCTTGCGGTACGAATGATATGTTATGTCGAAGGCTTTCAAGCGTGGCATCTTTGATTGTCTCCCCATCGATTTTTATTTTCCCTCCAGAAAGTTCATAGAGCCGCAAAAGAAGTCGGACGAAAGTAGACTTCCCCGCTCCAGAAGGTCCTACAAGCGCAACTTTTTCGCCGGCATTGATCATGAGTGACAAATGAGAAAGCACTTCACGAGTTTCTTGGAAGCTGAAAGTCACATCTTCAAATATGATTTCTCCAGAAACTTTTTTAGGAAGCGGCTTTGCGGTCGGTATATCTTTAATTTCGTGAGGGAGCATAAGTATTTCCACCATCTCTTTCGAGTCTGCGTATGCTTGATAGAGATTTCGGATGACTCGGCTCACTTCCCAGAGTTTCTCGCTCACATCAAGGAAATAGAGCTGAAGGAGTGTAAACATACCAATGGTCATAAGCCCTTGGCTCCAGTTTATTATTCCCCAATAGAAGATCGCGAATTCAGCAATAAAAATAAATGCCGATTGTATCGCGTCAGAGATAAGAGAAATGTTCCACACTTTCCACATCACGTCTCTCCATTCAGTAAGTATTTTCCAAAAACCGGCTGATTCGCGTTTATAGCTGTTGAAAAGCTGAACCGTGTTGTGGTTGGTAAGAGTGTCCGCTAGGTACCCTGTTGTCTGAGAGTCTTTTCCCGCAGACTTAACGTCGTAAGGGAATTTAATGACAGAGATGATATATTGGGCGATGCAAAAAAGAACTGCCCAGATGAGAAGTATTACGGAAAATACGGGCTGGAGAAACCAGAGTACGATAACGCTTCCTGTGAGCCGGAGGACGAGAGGAGACACATCGAAAAAGATCGAATCCGAAATACGTTCATACGCTCGCGCCATTCTGTTCACACGTTGAACAATTGAACCGACAAAATTATCAGAAAAGAATCCGTAGGAATGTTTAGAAAGATAGTCGAATGAATTTTGTCGAAGCCGAGCCATGACTCGTATTTCATTGTATCCGCCGGCGAATCCTGAAAGTCTGTATCCTATCCAGTTGCCGATGTTGATGGCGAGGATGATGAGAAGGATGTGGATAAGGGTTGGAACGGAAGCTAAACGATCCGGAGAGGTGGCGATAATATCAATGAATTTTTTATAGTAGAGAGGGGCAAAAACTTGTACTGTTCCGGAAAGAAAAACTCCGATAAATGCAAAAACGAGGCTTGGAATATGAAAGCGCATAGCTTTCCAAAAAGCCTTAAAAATATCTTTTCCTTTTACTTTTGGATATTGAATTGCCATAAATAAAGCAGTGTAAACTGCATAAAAATATTATAACACAGAATTAGTAATTTATAAAGTGACTAGAGAGTCACACCTATTTTTTCTCGAACAACTTCCATCTTTGCTTCAGCGCGAGCGCGAGCTTTTTCTCCTCCCGCTTTAAGAATTTCAAGGACCGCTTTTGGATTTTTTGCCAGAGCTTCTCGTTTTTCTCGCATTGGCTTGATGAATGCGATTAGATCTGAAATAAGTGCATCTTTCAAATCTTTATACTTCCCTTTCTTTTCTTCATAGAGTGTATCGAGCGAAGCTTTGTCTTTGAGTAGAGAGTGGATTGCGTAGACGTTTGTCGGAACTCCAGCGCTTGAATCTGTCACAATCCCCATCACTGCTTTTTTGATTTCCTCGTCCGTAGCGAAAAGTCCTATGGTATTGTTGTAACTCTTACTCATTTTTTGTCCGTCGATTCCCGGAACAGTTTTTACAGATTCGAGAATGAGCGGTTCTGGTAATTTAAACGTCTCTCCGAAGATACGATTGAACTTTTCCGCCGTGTCTCGTGTGATTTCGATGTGTTGTTTCTGGTCGAGCCCTGTTGGCACCACATTCGCGTCTTGGATCAAGATATCAGCAGCCATAAGGAGCGGATAATCAAAAAGTCCGACGTTTACCTCTTTATTTTTCGCCTCGGCATCTTTGTACGCGTGCGCTCGCATAAGATACGGCACGGTAGTGAGACAGTTGAATATCCACCCAAGCTCGGCGACTTGTGGCACATCCGATTGCTTGTAGAGCACGACTTTTTTGGGATCAAGCCCGATAGCAAGATAATCAAGAGCAACGCCAAGAATATTTTCGTTCATCTCTTCCCTATTCTGCACTGTTGTAAGTGCGTGGAGGTCGGCAATGAAAATATAACTTTCATGTTCATTTTGAAGATCCACAAATTGCTTCATAGCGCCGAAATAATTTCCAATATGTGGCCGGCCAGTCGGTTTTACACCTGAAAGTAGTATTTTTTTCATGGTTCTAATAGTATCAAAAAAAGAATGAATAAAAAAGCCACAATTATCCTGACGGACAACTGTGGCTTGATTGGTATTACAGACTGGCGTCGCCCGAGGGAATTTGTGCAGCTTTCTCTGCCGCTTCAATCCTTCTACCGATTTCCGCTGCACAAAACAACATGTAATCACGGAGTTGCCACCAGAAATCCTGCCGAAGAAGAAATTCAATTTCTTCGGCAGTCATTTCTTCGAAATCTTTGGTCACCGCGAGGAGAAGTGCTTTTTTCTCATCCTCTGTCCATTTTTTCCATCCCATCTTACTCACCTTTCCTGTTTCTGTGCCCAATCCTTGCCTCACGAGGTTTCGTGGGGCATTCGAGAAAAATGTCGTAATTTGGTTCCTTTTTCAGAACCTCTTTCCACCATCTTTCCCTGACACGTTCCATGTTACCGTATGCGTCGCGTCCTCCACCTCTTCCCGTTTCGCTCAGCACGCTTTGTAACAGTACATTGTAGACGACAATGTCTGTGATTTCTTCGTGTGTCAGCTGTTCAGGATCTTGTGAAATCAGTCGAAGCAATTCGACACCCTTTTCTCTCATGTCCGTCATGTTCGTGCTCCCTTTCAATGAACCATTGTTTTTTTACAAACGCAAAAATCCCCGTCTCTTTGCACATTGAAAATATGCAGAGGGACGGGGATTTTTACCCGCCGAAATTTCCGAAGAAATTTTTGCGGGCGAGTCCACGTGTTGCCACCCTAATTTTTGGAACGAAAAAACACCTAAAGAGGTGCCATCGCTCCACTCATTGACTCGTACACCTTTCGGCAGATATCAATTATCCTTGTAACGGAGGAGACCGGATCTTCACCTCGTCCGCCTAAAATTTCTTCGAAATTTTGGTGGATAAAGCAGAGATCATCCTGTCCGCCAAATGGCGAACAAATCTAGGCCCAACCCCCTACTTTCGTAGAGGACCAAGATATGGATATTGCAATTGTAAAATACCTGTATTTACTATACAGGATAGGAAAATAGTGTCAAGCGAGTCTATTTGCTTGGAAATTCAGCATAGAATTGCGAACCCTTTCCCTTCCCTTCTGATTCGGCCCAGACACGGCCGTGGTGAGCTTCTACGATTCCTTTCACGATAAAGAGTCCGAAACCGGTTGATTCGACATTGATCGTCTGTGATTCCGCTCCGTGTCCGCCTTCCGTGAAGAGACGTTTCTTATCTTCAGGAGTGATACCCACTCCGGTATCTTTGACAGCAAAGAGTATTTTTCCATCTTTCTTTTCAAGCGATACATTTACGCTTCCCGTTGGAGTATATTTTATTGAATTATCGATAAGATTTCTCACTACGTGCTTCAATTGTTCCTTGTCGCC
>JAQTTF010000004.1 GCA_028710915.1 Minisyncoccota bacterium
TCTCTTTTTCAAAGGAGAATCTGTCTCAATAAAAAAGCTTTCCCAAATTCTCGTAAAAACTCCTGCCGAAATTCAGGATGGTTTGAAAGCGCTTGAAGAAAAATTAAAAACGAGAGGAGTTAGACTTCTTCGAATTGGAGATGAAGTTGCGCTCGGAACTGCGAGAAATGCAGATGAGCTTATTGAAAAACTCACTAAAGAGGAACTTTCCAGAGATATTGGAAAAGCAGGGCTCGAAACACTTTCCATCGTCATTTATCGAGGTCCTATCTCACGTCGTGAAATTGATTACATTCGAGGCGTTAATTCAACCTTTATTCTACGAAATCTTCTCATCAGAGGCCTTGTCGAAAAAGTGCAAAATGATAAAGACCAAAGAAGCTTCCTCTATAAACCAACACTCGAGCTTCTTTCTCATCTTGGAATTGAAAAAATCGAAGATTTGCCGGAATACACTCGAGTAAAAGAAGAGATCAAGAAATTCGAAGAAAGTGAAAAAGAGGCAGAGGAAAAGGAGGGCGAAACCGAAAAACAGAATAAAGAAATTACTGGATAAATCACGTATGAAAAAAACATTACTTTTTATTTTTGTGTTAATCCTCACGGTTGGAGGATTTATTTTTTTGCAGAACAAAAATAGTGGAACAGCGAAGCCCCTGTCGGACGCACCTGCACCAACAGGGCAAGCAACTCCCGAGCCAGAAATTGATCCGAGCTCGCTCACTTGGACAGAAACAAAGACAAACGCAGAGGGCTGGCCAAAGCGCGATTCTCATTCAGTTTTTACATTTGATAACAAGATGTGGGTCTTAGGTGGACTTGATGCGGATAGTTCAAAGATAAATGGCGTTCCCGATTACGAAACTGCGATCTATTACAACGACATTTGGAATACTTCTGACGGTATTAACTGGACACGAGTAGTAGAACATGCAGATTTTCCTTATATTCGCTCTGCGTCAGTCGTAGAATTTAAGGGGGTACTTTATATGTATGGAGGATGGAGCCCCCACGATGGACTTGAATACAAAAACGGAATTTGGAGCTCTACTGACGGAATTCATTGGAAAAAAGTCGTCGATAAACCTGATTATCCAGAACGCGAAGGACAAATTGTTCTTGAGTGGAATGGAAAACTCTGGCTCGTTGGGGGAGTAGATTATTTTGGAAGAAAAACGTTCAATGATGTCTGGTCATCGGATGATGGTATCCACTGGACCGCTGCGACAACAGATGCACCGTGGCACTCCCGTTGGGATCACGCGCTTGGCGTTTGGAATGGAAAAATGTATATCGCCGGAGGAATGAATTTTCGAGGTGTCGGCTATAGCGACGAATGGTCATCAAGCGACGGCGCACATTGGGATCTCGTTTCCGCAAATGCCGCCTGGGGAGAACGACAAGGACAAGAAATCGTAAATTATCATGGGTATATGTGGCTCATAAGTGGACTTCATTCAGCAAGCAACGAGGGAAGAGGAGACGCGTGGTACAGCACCGACGGAATTGAATGGAAAAAAGCTCCAGATGATTATCAATGGAAAGGACGAGAGGATCATGGAGTAATTGTATTCAATGACAAAATCTGGGTAATGGGGGGAATGGATAGCGATTGGCATTGGAATGGAGATGTTTGGTCTTCGAATTTCAAAAACAAAAATGGTTCAAATACAAATACAGGGATTGTCACACCCACGCCCGCACCATCCAGCGTAGAATCACAAACAACAACATCTCTTATTTCAGCAGAGGAATATCTTTCTGTTTTAGTAGATCCGCAGGGTAAGCAAACAATTCTCGCTGAAAAAAATAAGTCTGTGCCTATGCCAATCGCAAGCATCACAAAGCTTATGACGGCGACGGTGTCTCTCGAAAACATAGATCAAAATTCAATTCTCACTATTCCCACAGAAATCCTACAGATGAAAGGCACGGGAGGAAATTTACAGGCAGGGGAGTCCTTCAAGGCGAGCGATTTACTCTATTCTCTACTTGTGGGTTCTGATAATGACTCAGCACGGCTTCTGGCTTCCACAAAAGGAGAAACAAATTTTGCCGCTCTTATGAGCCAAAAAGCACAGGAGATAGGAATGACTCATACTCATTACATAAACGCAACAGGAGTTGATCCTGATGGTGATATTGTCGCTAATGTTTCAACCGCTGAAGATCTTGCAGTACTTGCTTCATACATAAAGACAAATCATCCGGAAATTTTCTCGATCACACAACTTCAGAATAAAACAATTTTGAGCATAGGTGGTGTCGCACATTCGTTTACCACAACAGATAAATTCTTAGGAACTCAAACCGGCTTTACCATTCTCGGAGGGAAAACAGGAGAGACGCCAAGTGCAAAAAAGAACTTACTTCTTATCATAGAAGCACCAAATAAAAAAGGTTTTATCATTTCTGTTATCCTCCATTCTGACGACAATTTCAAAGATATGGCCACACTCATTCATTCCGTAGAAAATTCACATACGTGGAACTAAATTGGAAAAAATAATTACCCTAGGCTATACTATTAGAACTTAAAAATTTGGATGAAATTCGAGGTGACTGCGAGGCTTGCGACTAAGATGTACTTACTAGTACATCGCAGGAGTAAACGAGCAGGCAACGATGAAGTTCGCCAAATTTGTAAGTTATAAATATGATTATAGATATTGTAAAGGTTTTCTTGCCTTCTACCGTGGCTTTCTGTATAGGTATTTTGATGACTCCGATCCTTACCCACTACCTCTACAAGCACCAAATGTGGAAGAAGAAGGCGGGAAAAATAGACGCCCAAGGAAACCCGACGCCAATCTTTAACTCACTCCATAAAGAGAGGGAAGTGAGCACTCCACGAATGGGCGGTATCGTGATCTGGGCAAGTACGCTTGTAACAGTTATCGCTTTTTTTATTCTTGCAAAAATTTTCCCGGGATCGATCACTCATAAAATAGATTTTCTTTCTAGAAATCAAACGTGGCTTCCGCTCTCAACGCTTCTCCTTGGAGCAGTCGTTGGACTTGTTGACGACTGGTTGGAAATAAAAGGAAGTCGAGATCACATCGCGGGAGGATTGTCTTTGAAAAAAAGACTTTTTGCTGTTCTCCTCATAAGCTTTCTCTGTGCGCTCTGGTTTTATTTCAAACTTGGCGTTTCTTCGATCGGACTTCCGTTCCACATGATGTTGCCGCTTGGAATTTTGTTCATTCCATTTTTTATGGCAGTCACAGTCTTTATTTATTCTGGAGGAGTTATTGACGGCATCGATGGTCTTGCGGGAGGAATTTTTGCAACAATGTTCGCTTCTTACGCCGGAATTGCTTTCTATCAAAATCAGATAGACCTTGCCGCTCTTTGTGCCACATTTGTCGGAGGAATTCTGGCATTTCTTTGGTTTAACGTTCCACCAGCTCGCTATTATATGTCCGAGACGGGAACAATGGGACTCACCATTACGCTCGCTGTCGTAGCGTTTCTTACTGACTCACTCGCTGGAGGATACGGAATTCTTGTCCTGCCGGTCATTGCATTACCGCTCGTCCTCACAACTCTCTCAAATATAATCCAAGTCCTTTCAAAAAAATATAGAGGTAAAAAAGTATTTCTTGTCGCACCAATTCATCACCATTTCGAAGCCCTCGGTTGGCCAGCATACAAAGTAACAATGCGATACTGGATCATCGGCGTTCTCTTCGCAATTTTGGGACTTATCTTGGCTCTCATTGGGAAGTAAATAACTCGGAACATCTTTTTGAATCAGCAGAAAACCGCCCCAGCCGGCGGTTTTCCTCATCCTCGGCGGGTTCCGCTGTGGTATAGTTTTGCCCCCGAAGGTCAAAATTACACCACATCGGACCGTGCAACCTCGCCTGTGGACTGATTCAAAAAGATGTTCCTCGCTTTCGTGCTAATAACACTTCCGCAATATTTCCAAAAGGCATCGGCGAGTTGTGTTATAATTTATCGCATGAGCAGCACCGGTCGCATTGATAAAATCCTCCTTGTATCTTTTTGTATCCTCGTCTTTGTGGGATTTTTTATTTTCACCTCTGCATCACTCGGACTCCTCACAAGAGGGGATAGCACATTTTCTCAAGTCGCCACAAAACAAATACTTGTCGGGCTTATCTTGGGCTCGATCACTTTTTTTATTACTTTAAAAACTGACTTCACTCACTGGCGAAGATACGCATTCCCGATCATAATTCTTTCCATATGTTCTGCCATACTCGTCTTTCTCCCAAAGATCGGTTTCGCCCACGGGGGAGCGAAAAGATGGATAGATATTGCGGGAATTTCTCTTCAACCCTCTGAATTCCTTAAGCTTGGTCTCGTGATCTATTTTGCAGCATGGCTTTCGAAAATACGTGAAAAAATTTCTAAGCTGCAATACGGCCTTTTCCCGCTTCTTGTGCTTATTTTCATTGCCGCTGTCTTGATTCTTCTTGAACCAGATACTGGAACTTTTCTCGTTATCTTTGTAAGCCTCGTGGGAATGTTCATCGCCGCGGGAGGACGATGGAGAGATATCCTTATCCTTTTTCTTCTTTGTGCCGCCGGCGCAACCACTCTTTTCTATGTCCGACCATATATCCGCGAAAGATTCCTGACTTTCCTCGATCCCGCTCGAGATCCACAGGGTTCCGGATATCAAATACAACAATCTCTCATTGCAATCGGATCAGGAGGAATTTCTGGAAGAGGATTCGGACAAAGTGTCCAAAAATTTAACTACCTCCCAGAACCCATAGGAGACTCGATTTTTGCCGTAGCAAGCGAAGAATTCGGCTTTATCGGGAGCAGTCTCTTGGTGCTTCTTTACATCTTTTTTGCTCTCCGCGCCCTTCGAGTGGCTTCAAAAGTAAGCGATTTGTTCGGTAGACTGCTTGTCGTTGGAATTGTTATACTGATTGTATCCCAATCATTCTTAAACATTGGGTCAATGCTCGGTATTTTACCGCTTACGGGAGTACCGCTTATTTTTGTAAGCCAGGGTGGAACGGCGCTTTTCATTGGAATGGCTGAAGTTGGAATTCTTCTTAATATTTCGAAACGTCGCGCAATAGGATAGATTTAGCATATACAAACATTATGAAAATTGTTTTAACGGGAGGAGGTACGGGAGGACATTTTTATCCTCTCATCGCTATCGCTGAAGAGCTTGCAAAAGAAGCGAGGGAGAACAAACTCCTTGATGCAAAATTATATTATATGGCACCGACTCCATACCATGAGGCGCGGCTTTTTGATAACGACATTACTTTTGTAAAAATTCCAGCCGGTAAAAAAAGAATTTATTCTTCTGTCCTCAATGTTTTTGATTGGTTCGTTATGGGATGGGGGATTCTTATCGCACTTTGGAAGATGTTTACTATCTTCCCTGATGTTGTTTTTGCAAAAGGGGGATACGCAAGCTACCCAGCGCTTTTTGCAGCACGATTTTTCGGTATTCCGGTTGTCATTCACGAATCAGACAGTGTACCAGGAAGAGTAAATCTCTGGGCAGGAAAATTTGCTAAAAAAATCGCTCTTTCATATCCAGCCGCTGCTGATTATTTTCCGAAAGATAAAACGGCTTACACAGGAAACCCTGTACGAAGAGAGCTTCTGATTGTACAGAAAAGCGGAGGGCATGAATTTTTGAAACTTGAGGATACCACTCCGGTCATTTTAATTCTCGGAGGATCGCTTGGTTCAGAGATCATAAACGACATCATTATTGATTCACTTCCAATACTTATCACGAAATACCAAATAATCCACCAGACAGGAAAAGCGAACTACATGGAGATTTTGAATACCGCAAAAGTTATCCTCAAGGACAACGAATTTGAGCATAGATATCATCCATTCGATTATTTGAACGATCTCGCGATGCAAATGAGCGCTGGAGTTGCCGATCTCGTTATTTCGAGAGCTGGTTCGACAATTTTTGAAATTGCAGTGTGGGGAATTCCGGCGATTCTCATCCCGATCACCGACTCAAACGGAGACCATCAAAGAAAGAATGCTTATGCCTACGCGAGAAGCGGAGCTGGCGTAATTATTGAAGAGGCAAACCTAAATGCGAACATTCTCATTGAAGAAATAAAAAGACTTATGGAGAATCATGCAGAACGCGAAAAAATGAAGGCAGCGGCAAAAGGATTTGCTCGGCTTGATGCAGCAGAGGTTATAGCAAAAGAAATCATTCAAATTGGACTTGGTCACGAAAAATAGCAATTTAAGCCATTAAACACGGTCTTAAATATATGCTAGAATGGGGAGAATATGGCAGACAAAAAGATTGTCACGCGTTTTGCTCCAAGCCCCACCGGACTTTTGCATGCTGGAAATTACCGCACCGCGGTTTTTTGCTATCTTTTTTCCCGTCAAAATAAAGGAAAATTCGTCCTACGAATCGAGAATACCGACAAGGAACGTTCGAAAAAAGAATATGAAGAAAATATTATCGAAAGTCTCAAGTGGCTTGGACTTGAATACGATGAATTCTTCCGGCAATCGGAAAGATTGGAGAGCCATAAAAAATATCTCAAAATTCTTATAGAAAAAGGATTTGCTTACGTTTCTCATGAAGAAAAAGATGGAAAGCCAAGCGATGTTATCCGTTTCAAAAATCCCGGGACAAAAGTGACGTTCAAAGATCTCATTCGCGGAGAAATAACAATGGACACCTCGGACCTTCATGATTTTGTTATTGCAAAAAATCTTGAAGAACCTCTTTTCCATCTCGCAGTAGTGGTTGATGATTTTGAAATGGGAATCACACATATTATTCGAGGAGAGGATCATATTTCCAATACTCCGCGACAAATACTTATCCAGAGAGCTATAGGCGCACCAGAGCCGATATATGCTCATTTACCGCTTGTTTTAGCCCCAGATAGAACAAAGCTTTCCAAACGAAAAGGGGCCCTTGCAATCACAGAATATCGCGATCGGGGATACTTGCCAGAGGCACTCCTCAACTTCATGGCATTTCTCGGCTGGAACCCGGGAGGAGAAGAAGAGCTTCTTTCTTTGAAAGATCTTGTAGAAAAATTTGACCTATCAAAGGTACAGAAGGGCGGAGCAATCTTTAATGAAGAAAAGCTGAAATGGTTTAATAAGGAATACATGAAAAAACTTCCAGAAAAAGAACTTGCAAGCAAAGTGGCTGGGGAATTTGAAAAAGTTGGAAAAAAGTTTGAGGGACAAACATTCAAAAAAATTCTGCCGCTTATTGTTGATCGTATTTCAACTTTCAAAGATGCGCGGGATTTAGCGATTTCGGGTGAATTCGATTATTTCGAAAAACAGCCAGATTATGTTGTGGAAAAAATCATCCCAAAGAAAGCCGATAAGACCAAAACAAGAGAACGGCTCCTGGAAGTCTCAAAACTTCTTGAAAAAACTTCCGAAAAAGATTTTACTCAAACAAAAATTAAAGATGCCTTGTGGGACTATGCAACCAAAGAGGGAAGAGGCGAAGTCCTCTGGCCGCTCCGAGTTTCTCTCTCCGGACTCGATAAATCACCCGATCCATTCACTATCGCAGAGATCCTCGGCAAAACAGAAACCCTTAAAAGAGTGGCGTTTGCGATCGAAAAACTAGGCGCGTAATTATGCAAAAAAAATATGTTCTCCCGATATTCTTCATATTCCTTTCACTCTTAGGCGCATTCGTCGTCCCCAAGAAAACTCTTGCGCTTACGACAGCCGAAGAGCTTCAGCAAAAGATTGATGAAAGAAATAATCTCATCGCTCAACTTGAAACTGAAATTGCGAAATATAGCAGCGCGGTCGGCAAAATCAGCGCTCAGGCGCAAACACTCAAAAATGCCATAGCACTTCTTGACACATCAATCTCAAAACTTGAAGCAGAAATAAAACTGACCCAAAACAAGATCAGTTCTACCAGCCTCACGATAGAGTCCCTCCAAAATCAGATTACCGACAAGCAAAAAAAGATAGAACACGATCAGCTGGCGATCAAAGAAACTCTGCGGCAGCAAGAATATTCTGAATCAACTTCTCTTGTAGAAACACTTCTCAATAACACGAATCTTTCCCGCTTCTGGGACGAGGTAGCAACACTAGAAAAATTCAGAAGCGAAGTGCGTGATGCAGAAATTTCGCTTGCTCAAGAAAAAAAAGATTTGGAGGATCAACAAAATCAGGTATCTGTAAAAAAGAAAGCTTTGGTTGATTACCAATCACAACTCGCAGACCAGAAAAAAATTATTGAGGGAAGCAAAGCAGACAAAGCAAAAGTACTGACTCAAACAAAAAGCCAAGAAACCGCATACAAAAATATAATCGGACAAAAGACGGCTCAGAAAAACGCTTTTGAACAAGAGCTTTTCGATTTTGAATCACAACTCAAAATTGCAATTGACCCGAATAGTATTCCTTCAACTCGTCCCGGAGTCCTTTCGTGGCCGCTTGCACATATCGTCATCACCCAACTTTTCGGGAAAACAGTTGATTCGAAACGCCTTTATGCATCGGGCACTCACAGCGGAGTGGATTTTGGAACGCCTATTGGCACGCCGGTTAAAGCTGCAATGGGAGGCACAGTTGTCGGAGTGGGGAACAGCGATCTCTATCGCGGATGCCAGTCTTTCGGCAAATGGATTATGATTGCCCATCCTAATGGACTTTCTACGCTCTACGGCCATCTTTCGCTTCAGAAAGTCATAAAAGGAGATGTGGTTGCGACAGGACAGCTCATTGCCTACAGCGGAAATACCGGCTACTCAACAGGACCGCATCTGCATTTCGGAGTATATGCAACACAAGGAGTTAAAATCGAACCATACCCTGCAGGTTCATACTGCAAAGGAGCGCTGCTTCCGATTGCAGCACACGAAGCTTATCTCGATCCACTTATCTACTTGCCCGAAGAGAAGCCTTAGGAATATAATATAAGTAATGAAATCTCAAAATAATCGCGGATTTATAAGGCTGATTATTCTCATTCTCGTCGTCCTCATAGTTCTAAGCTATCTCGGTTTTGACATAAAGAAAATTATCTATTCGCCGGCAGTTACGAAAGTCGCTTCACTCTTATGGACTCTTATTCTCCTTATATGGAAACTTCTTGTAAGCGTTATAGAAGCATCTTGGGGAACAATCATGCAAGGATTGCAGTACCTCATTAAAGCCATCCAAAGCATCAAAACAAACTAGAAAGAAAGCGAGTGTTCATCACGAGGTTGCCCATTTCGCCACTTCTTCTGCAACTATCTTAGGATTCGTAATGTGAGGCGAATGTTTTGCGCCCTCTATTACGATAATTTTTGAATTTTTTATCGCCTCGTACATTTTATATGCATCCGAAAGAGGCGTGACATCATCCTGCTTTCCCCAAATAATAAGAGTTGGAATTGAGATTTTAGAGAGCTCCGGCGTAAGGTCGAGTGAGATGAGATTTTTCATCGTTTCGCGCATATTTTCTGGCGCTCGGCCATAATCTTTCGCTCCGATGATTTTGTAATAGATTTTTCGGATAAATGCCGAATTGGTCAAGCTTTTTCCAAATCGGGCGAAACTGCCGAACACAGCGCGTTTTGCACGAAGATGAAATTCATTATGGACAATGCCGGCTGAATCCATAAGAATAAGTTTTGAAAAAAGGTTTGGATTTTTTGCAAGTGCAGAAATTGCAATACGCCCGCCATTTGAATGGCCAAGAAGAATTACATCCTGTTCATTTTGAAGCGCGTTTTGAAGCCAAGATACATAATCTGGAAGCGTCCACACTTTTTTAGATTCTGCCGAAAGGCCTGGAACACGAAGCATTACTGGATCATATCCTTTCGCGCGAAACTCCGAGAGACAGGGTTCCCACGCCTCAAGAGTGTATGTCCAGCCGTGTATAATAAAAATCTTTTTTAAATTTCCCATTTTTTTCTTTGATTCACCCAGATTGCTTCGCGTCGACAGAGTTTTAACGCATCTTTCGGATCCAAGAGAAGTTTCTCGACGACACCCTCTAGATATCGCGCACCTTTAAACAAAATAGTTTCTCCTCCTTTCAAGTCTTTTTTAAGATATTCTAGCGCTTCGCCGGGCATAAGAAATGCAACAATCTTTTTTTCTCCCAAATTTTTTAGAAGCAGAGGATAAGTATATTTTGTAAGTCTTGGCCCGACAAGTACTACTCGGGAAGGGGAGACATCCAGAATATTTTTTACAATATCGGTGTGCTCTGCTTCCTCACTTTTGCCTTGTTCGATCATATCACCAAGAACAAGCCATTTTTCACCTGTCGCCGGATATCGTCTTACCAAATCAAGCATCGTTCGCACTCCATCCATAGTTGCATTGTAACTACTATCTATAAGTATTGTATTTCTTATACCTTGAAATACTGAGCTTCGGCCTGGTGGAAGTGCGAAATTTTTGAATGACGGATCAACTTCTGCACCGATCGTTTTCAATACTGTAGAAACAGCAACAACAGAAAGAGCTGAAGCAGGAGGAACCAGCCGGGGAAGCGAAAAATCTCCGACAAGAGTTTCAATTTCTACACTTTCGCTCATTACTTTAAAATTACGAATCTCTTTTTCTGAAACAGGAATCACTTTTGATTTTGTCCGCTTTGATTGTCTGACGATGTATTGATTATCAACATTCAAAACACAAAAATCTTTTGTGTACTCGAGAAAATATCCGAATTCGTTCGCCATCGCATCTTTCACTGCTTCCCGAGAATTTTTTGTATCAGCAGACACAAGCCGGTCATAGTTTACTCCATGCGCCTCCTCAAGCGAAAGCCAGACAACAGCTTCTGGTTTCAAAAGTTCAGCCAAAAATTTTCCTTCGCCGGGCCTTTCTGCATCAGCTTCAGCAATATATAATTTTTCTTTTGGCAGGGCGCGAAATATCTTAAACGGCGCACAAATTGCAAAAAGAGGCCATTCAATAATACCGAAAGATTTTCTCTCTAATCCAAGGATATGGAAGGGAATTCCAAATGCGCTGTTTGCATGATGCGAATATCGGGCATCGCTTCCAAGCTGTGCTTCAAAAAGATGCAAAAGTGTTGTCTTTCCGCTCGAACCGATAATTGCAATGACTTTCGGATCCCATCGATTCAAATAGAGTCCAGCCCAAAATCGAAACCATCCGGCTACAAAAAAATAAATTTTCTTTTTTATGATTCGGAGAATTTTCATATGCCACGTTTCATTTTTCTTACAGTTTCAATTATAAAATTTATCCAATATTTCGGACTCAAAACATAATCCTGCGCGGACACATATTTTTCTTCCACTCCACCGAAGCCTCGCTTAAACTGGCTCAAACCGTACCACGGATGCTTCTTATCATCTTCGGCAACAATTCCCCAAAAATTATACGATTCGCATCCACGCTTTTTTGCTTCTTTTATTGCTTCCCATTGCAAAAGTTCTGACGCAGAGACAGAAGGGAAGAGATGATTGGAAGCTCCATGATGATAGAAGCCGGAATTTGAAGTATACACAATAAATGCGGTAGAAATATACTCGCCTTTGTATTTTCCAAACCACAAAAGCGCCTGACCGTTCTCCAAAAATGTTTTGAATTCATTTTCCAAATATTTTCTCGAAAACGGCGTAAAATTTTGGCGTTTTACCGTGTCCATATAGATGGACCAGAATTTTTCAAAATCAATGATTGATTTTGAAGATTCGATCAGAACTCCGTCTTTTGCGGCCTTGCGAATCGCATAGCGAGTATTTTTTCGCATTCCAGATTGAAGTTCGTCTTCAGACTTAAGAAGAGAGAGGACGGAGGTGTGTTCGGAATGGAGATGGATCGGTGCATTTCGAAATCCCAGTTCAGTAAAAATTTTTGAATGAGCGGGGGAGTCTGAAAGAATACTGCTTACTCGAATAAAATGGCAATTCTCCTTTTTCCCAATTGCAACAGAGGTGTCTTTTAAAGCTTTTAAAATCTCTGAAATTTTTCCCGAGTAAACTGGATCAATGACAGGGCTGTGATGCCAAGCAAAAAAAGTTCCCCGACGAGCAACGACTTTTGTGATACTTGCCACAGCAATAAGCTTCTCACTATCATAAACTCCTAGTCGCCACAGCGAATTTCCCATTCTTTTTTCAAACTCTCCCCAATTCCAAGAAATGAGAAAAGTTGCCGGCTTCACTCGGCTCAAAAATTCCTCAAGTTCTTCTTTTGAATTAATTTCTCGTACTTCCATTGAATTCTTTGATGAATGATACGATGCGAAGCGCATCTGTGAGTGAAATTTGTATATTGGTCGGCAAATTGATTGATCTTTCTGAAAGCTCTTTTGCACGAGGCGTTTCGGCTAAAGCACATTTGATTTTTTCGTAATCCACTCCAGCAGGCGCTATTGCATCAGTGTACCAATCACCAAGAAGTATTCCTCGCTCCTTCAAAAATTGCGCAAGTTTTGAAGGCTCGGAAATAAGAATGGTATATCGGAGATATATGCTTTTCCTTATATCATCTTTTACTTTAATCGGCTTCTCAATACGAGAAATGGAAGCCAGTTCACGCTCATACACTTCAGCAAGCGATCGGCGGCGTTCATTGAATCGCGTAAGTTTTTCAAATTGATGAAGCGCTATAAAGGCCAAAATGTCGGACATTTTTTTAAAAGCAAAGCTTGGTTTCCCTCCAGAGAGTTCGACTTTCTCAACTGCCTTCGAAAAGAATCTTAATCGCTTGCATATTTCAATGAAAATTTTTCCGATATTCAAAAAAGAATACGCTGGCTTTCCGATGGCAAAAATAATCGGATGATTGAGCTGTTTCTTTACCCAGCGAAGTTTTGATTCTGGATACGATGTATAAAGCGCCCGAACATCCTGTGCGATTCTTTTATCCTTAATAAGAAGTACGCCACCAAAGACCGAAGAAAGAACCTTATCTCGTCCGAAACTGAAGAAACTCGCATCACCAAAGCTTCCAACTTTCTTTCCTTTATATTCCGCACCAAGAGCGTGCGCACAGTCCTCAATAACAAAAAGATTGTGCCTGCGAGCAATCAAAAGAAGCTCTTCCAAATGCGCCGGTGTCCCAAATGTATGCTGAATGATAAGTACCCTGCTTTTCGAGGTAATTTTTTGTTCAAGATCTTTTGGGTCCATCGTAAAGTCGCCCAAACAATCGACATAGACCGGCTTCGCACCCACCCAAAGGACCGGTTCTGGCACCGCAACGCACGTATACGCCTGTAAAAGAATTTCGTCCGTTTCTAAAAGTTTGAGCGCAGATAAAATTGCGAAGAGGCTTGTTCGCCCACTCTCAAAGGCAAAAGCATGCGGTAGGGGAATATAGCTCGAAATTGCGTGTTCAAGACGATTTCGGGAACCTTGAGTTTTACTGCGAGTCCACGGAAAAAAGCGAAGCTTTAATGCAAGGAGAACATCGTCGCGTTCGGTATTTGGTGAAAGACTCGTGAAGATCATAAACGTAATACTAGAATATCATATTTCGAAAATTTTTTTGATTTAAAGAGGGAAGGGCTCCCTCTAGCTTTATGTCGCACAAGATACATTGTGCGACGTATTGGTACTTCCAGAAAGGGTCCTCCCCTAGAGTTATCCACACCTGTAAATTTAAGAGAAATGCGAATGCTTTTAAAAAGGTGTGCGGACTTATTCAACGATACTTCCATGAACGATAAACGCCGAGCCCGTTCACGGGCTCGGCGTTTATTTCAATTATTTCTGTGCTAATTCAACTCCTGCTTTACCCCAACAAGGCTTTGATGAATTCCAAGGCTTTGTACCTTCCTTGGCATAAAGAATCTTTGCAAAGGCGATGTTTCCATCAAGAGTATGGAGATCGAGGCCGAGCTTCTCCGCTTCTGCACCGTGATACCCTTCATTGATCTGCATAACACCTACATCGTGTTTATTGACCTCTCCGCGAATAATCTTTCCATCTGTACCAAACTGTCGAAATTCTGACTCACATCGAGCAACTTCGGCCAAGATTGGAGTATCTTTGAAAGATTCTCGCACATGATCCTCAAGAGTCATCGGCTGATCCACTACAGTACTCACGACATTAAGATTCGGAGAAACTGCGGGATTAATCGCTCCCACGAGCATCATCATTCCAATTCCAGTTGTAAGTCCTAACATAATTTTTTTATTAAAATATCGGCCGTTAAGCCTCTATTTTTAGTTCAACCCAGAAGACTTTAAGTAATAAAAGATGAGTCTTCCTGTCCTTTAAATGAAAAAATCAGATTGCGTCTGATTTCCTATATACTACCATATTTGGTACCCGCTTGTCAATGGTTAGACAAGACTTTTACTACCCTGTCAACACTAAAATATGGCTCTAAATATAGCTAAAAATGAAAAACAGGGTCTATTTTGTTAGACCATATTCTTGACGCCTTTGGCTAGTTGCCTGTCTCCTAGGCCCTTTTCGCAGAAACCCAAGGAATTTTGAAGTTTTTGTACTCCGGAAAGAAGGATTTTTCGTAAAAAAGCCTTGAAAAACATTCAGCTTCGAGTCGTGCCCCATTTATTGCAATATGAGGCTTAGATTCCTCCGGCAGGCCGAGATAAGTAAGGATTGCGTCCAGATTAAGCGCAGAGCGATTCTTTTCAAAAGGAGGCTCTATCCCCTGCCTTTTCATATGGAAGTAGCAAATTGAATGAAGATCAATGGTCCTGTGAGTAAGCGGCCAGTTTAAATGGTAGCGTTCGGCGGTATATCTTAAAAAGTCCCTATCAAAAGAAGGATTCTGCCCCGCCAAAGTGTGGTCTTTGCTCAGAAGTGCCCAAGCAAGGAAATGCTCCAAGATTTCCTTATCTGATTGCTTCTTGCTATCCCCTGCTTCCTCTTTGGTATAGCCATTTATTGCTAGAGATTCTTCGGATATATGTGCACCTTCAAAGGTTCGGCACTCTTCATAAAACGTCCGTTTTGAGTCAAGAAAATCAATGGCTCCAATAGAAAGGATGGAGTTTTTGATTGGATCAACGCCTGATGTTTCAATATCTACAACGATCATAAAATTATGGGGTCTGACAGCCGGGGCCGATATGGAGACCGAAGGCTTCGGCTTCTTTAGCACTAGGGAAAGTTATTTTATTTTTATCCGTGATTCTTTTTGCTCCAGCGCAGGAAGGATAGTAGTAGGACGTACCTGTTTTCGAAGCCAAAACCATAGAGGCGGAGAGCGTACTTCCCTGCCCTGCATCTGCCACAACTGGAGTTGTGCTCGCAAAATTTTCGATTCGAATTGGTGTTTTATTCCCTTCCGAAACAGAAAGCCGGCCGAGTCCAAATGATGCAGAGCCAACCAAAACGATCAAAATGACGACAAAAATCCGCTCTTTGGCCGAAGAATCGAGGGTCTTGATTTTTAGAGCGATATCCCGTATACTCATTGAACTTAATTATAGCAATATTATGGCACATACCAAGGCGGGGGGAACAGCACGTAACCTCACAGATTCAAATCCAAAATATCTCGGTATCAAGCTTTACGGAGGAGAGAAAGCACAGCCGGGAAGCATCATCGTCCGACAAAGAGGAACAGTAGTTTTGGCTGGTAAAAATGTAAAGATCGGAGTAGACCACACTCTTTACGCAGTCAAAGCGGGTATCGTAAAATTCGGAAACAAGCGCCACATGAACTTCAACGGCAAGACTCAAGTTAAGAAAATTGTGAGCATAGGGTAAGGGACCCTATGCGCAAGACCTTGAGCGTTCTGTATTCAGAATGCGAAAGGTGTACAGCTCCTGTAAGGAGAACGTAAATTAAAAACAAAAAAAGACCCGCTTGGGTCTTTTTTGTTGTCTTCATTTTTAGAAATTATTTTGTAGCTTCCACAACAAGATTGAACACGGCACTCTTCTCCCCCGCTTTCACCTCGATCTTGTGCTCCCCCACTTCCTTGATTGGCTTCTCAAGAACAATGAAATCCGGAAGGATGTCGAGTTCTGATTGTGCTTTTACTGCTTTCGCAATCTCTTCCTTGTGGATCTGAGCAAAAAGATGGCCTTTTTCGTTTGCCTTTTCTTTCATAACGATCTTCAAGACACCCACAGCTTTCAAATTCTTCATGAGGAGATTCTCTTGGATCTTTCGGTCTTCCATATCTCGGCTCTTTAGAACTTCAAGCTTTTTAAGACTCGCAACCGTTGCAACCTCTGCAATTCCCTGTGGGAAAAGAAGGTTCAATGCGTGACCGTCAGAGACGTCTTTTACGTCGTATTTCTTGCCTATATTCTTTGAATCTTTAAGAAGGATAACTTTCATATTTTGAGTGCATCAAATGATAATTGGCACAGTATAGCAGAATTTTGCCTCCTGTCCACGCCTTATATTTTTACTCTCCGAGGAGAATCGAGGCAGCTTTTTCGAGCTGAACATCCTTTGCGTTTGGATTATCTGCTTGGGTTGGATCAATTTTTACCTCCACGTCTGGTGCAAGACCCTGCTGTGAAATGGAAACTCCATTTGGAGTGAGCCACCTTGCAATCGTAACCTTGAGAGACGTATCGGGTGTGAGAGGAATAAGTTCCTGTACAGAACCTTTTCCAAAAGTCTTTGTCCCAACAAGTTTCGCGACACCGTGCTCGCTCAAAGCTCCAGCAAGAATTTCAGACGCGGACGCGGAGCCTCCATCCACAAGAATTATCATTTTCAGATCTTTTGTAAAAATATTATACCCAGCGCTTCGATATGACTGCTCGGGCACATTTTTTCCGAAATCTTCTGTCACCACAATATCCCCTTTCGGCAAAAACCAGCTTGCCATAGAAACCGCAGCATCAAGGTATCCTCCAGGATTGCCGCGAAGATCAAGTATGAGCTTGTCGGTATGTGAATCTACAAATTCTTGCAAAGCGTTTTTGAAAAGAACCGGAGAATTTTCAGAGAAACTATAGAGCTTTATTACAAAAACTCCGTCGGCCCTCTTTTCAGTATCAAGTGTTGGAATATTGATGGTATCGCGAACCATTGAAATTTCTATTGGCATCTTCACTCCTTCACGAATAAAGGTCACTTTCAGCGTAGTCCCCTTCTTTCCACGGATCATCTGTACCGCTGCGTCTACAGAGAGACCTGTAGCGGAAACATCGCCAATTTTTACGATCTTATCTCCCGCTTTCACTCCATCTCGATACGCCGGAGTGCCTTTAAGAGGAGAAATGACTGTAAGAATTCCATCCTTGATGCCGATTTCCATCCCTACGCCTTCAAAATTTCCCGCGATCTCGCTTTTAAAGAGCTCTGCATCTTTCGGAGGGAAAAATACTGTGTACGGATCTCCCAGAGACTGGGTCAAACCAGCAATCGCACCCCACACCTTGTCTTGATCGGTTGCGAGAGGAGTAGAAGTGCCATGGGTCGGAACATATTTTTCATTGAGAAGATTCCATGCTTTCCAAAAAGGAGAAAAATCTACCGTGGCGGGTTTGCCGTCTTCTTTGCCCGTTAATGTCGTAACCTTATCGATTGCAGGCGTCTTATCAAGCGCAACGTAGTATCCGGAGAAAAAAGATGCGGCAAGGAGAAGGACTCCAGCGATTCTAATATATATTTTTTTACTGGCAGATGAATTCATATTTTGAAGAAAAGAGGCCGGAGAAACCCGGCGCTTTTTATTCAGGGTTATTATCTCAAATGGAAGACGCGACGACAAGGTGTGAATTACATATGGGTACTCAACAACTATTCTCTAAGGTATACTAATTGATATGAGAAACACTTATACTTACGACAACATTACTTGGATCGATCTCGAACGGCCAACGAGAGATGAGCTTCGAGATGTGGTGAAAGAATATAGTATTCACCCATACGTAGAAAAGGAGCTTTTGACGACATCGGCAAAACCAAAAGTGGAGCTCTACGATAATTTTCTTTACACCATTCTCCACTTCCCCGCCCTAAAGCGCGGACGCCCGCAAGAAGAAGGTCAAGAAGTTGATTTTCTCATTGGTAAGAATTTTATTATCACCGTAAGATACGATGGCGTTGATCCGCTTGTTGATTTTGCCAAAACATTCGAGGCGCGATCGATTACTGACAAAGAAACCCGAAAGATCGAGCCAAGCCTTATTTTTATGCAGATGGTTTTGAGACTCTATCAAGCGGTTGACGAAGAACTTGATATTCTCAATTCCTCGCTTGAACATATCCAAGGCCAGATCTTCCAAGAAAAAGAAAGACAAATGGTGATTGCAATATCTCGTGCGGAAAGAGGCCTTCTCAATCTCGAAAAGGGGCTTCTCTTCCATGAGGAAATTTTGGAATCTCTCCGAGAGACTGGAGAATCATTTTTTGATAAATCTTTTAGCTCTAATTTAAACGCGGTGCGGGAAGTTCAAAGAAATATCAAACGCTCAATCGAACAGACATCGCGATATCTTGGAGAGCTCCGCAAAACAAATGACTCGCTTCTTTCACTGAAACAGAATGAAATTATGCGAGTTTTTACTGTAATGGCATTTATCATCTTCCCTCTCTCACTTCTTAATGACATTTTGAACATCAACAGCCCTTATAATCCGATTCATGGAGTCCAGGATGACTTTTGGATTATTATCGGAATCATTGCTTTTTCCGGCATCGTAATGTATCTCTTTTTCAAAGGCAAACGCTGGCTCTAGTACCCCTTATGACCCTCACGCTTTCAAATACCCTTTCTGGTAAAAAAGAAGAATTTATCCCGATAAAAAAAGGGCAGGTTGGAATGTATAACTGCGGACCAACTGTCTACAACTATCCGCATATCGGAAATCTGCGCGCATTTCTTCTTGCTGACATTTTACGCCGGACGCTTGAGTGGAATGGATACAAAGTAAAACAAATTTTAAATATCACAGATGTCGGCCACCTTACTGATGACGCAAGCAACGGCGAAGATAAAATGGAAAAGGCAGCTCGGCTTGGCGGAAAAACCGCAAAAGAAATCAGTGAATTCTATACGCAAGCTTTTTTTGATGATCTGAAGAAAATGAATATCGAAACGGAAGGAACTACTTTCCCTCGCGCAACTGCTCATATTCAAGAACAGATTGATCTCATAAAAACGCTTGAGAAAAAAGGATATACGTACAAAACTTCCGATGGAATTTATTTCGACACCTCGAAATTTCCTGACTACGGAAAGCTCGGAAATATAAATCTGAAAGGACTCGAAGAAGGAGCGCGGGTGGAGAAAAACACTGAAAAGAAAAATTTGACGGACTTTGCCCTTTGGAAATTTTCAAAACCTGAAGAAAAAAGACAACAGGAATGGGAATCTCCGTGGGGTGTTGGCTTCCCTGGCTGGCACATCGAATGTTCGGCAATGAGTATGAAATATCTTGGCGAGACTTTTGATATTCATACCGGAGGAATCGATCATATTCCGGTTCATCACAACAATGAAATCGCGCAATCGACTTGTGCCACAGGAAAACCCTACGCGCATTATTGGCTTCACAATGCACACGTAAATATTTCCGGCGGAGAAAAAATGGCAAAGTCTGCCGGCAATTTTATCCGCCTTCAAACATTGATAGATGCAAAAATTCACCCCCTCTCCTATCGTTATTATCTTTTAGGCGCTCACTACTCGACACCGATGGCTTTCACAATGGAAGCTGTAGAGGGTGCGCAGAGTACTCTTGAAAATATCGTGCGAGAAGTGAAAAATCTTGGTGAAAAAGTTGGCAAATCTATTCCTGATTTTATGGAAAAGTTTGAAGTATCTATAAACAATGATTTAGGAACCGCAGAAGCCCTAGCGCTTCTTCATTCACTGCTTGTAAATAAAGATGTGAAATCAGAAGACAAACTCGCAACAATAAAAGAATTCGATAAAGTCCTAGGTCTTAATCTAATAGAGCTCGCAAAAGAAATGGGAACTATCCCAAAAGAAATTTGGGCATTGAACGAAAAGCGAGAAGTGGCTCGTAAAGAAAAAGACTGGAAAAAATCCGATGAATTAAGGGCGGAAATCGAAAAACTCGGCTACAAAGTACTCGATGGAACAAACAAAAGCGTTATAGAAAGAAGCCTTGCTTCCTTAATTGTATGACCATAAAACTAAAATTCCATTACATCCTAAGTCTTTTCTTTGTGTTTATTGTCCCATTATTTTTTGAAGGACACTTCATCTATCAACAAATTGATACGTATAATCTTATAGCTTTCATTGTTGGTATCACCATCATTGGAAGTCTGTGGGATATATGGGCGACAAAACACGGAGTAAAAGATTCTATCTGGATTTGGCAATTTAATAAAAAAGACATCATTGGCATTACTTTTTTTGACCTGCCAATAGAGGAATATCTTTTCTACATAGCGACAAGCACTTACATTATCTTTACTTGGAAATTGATGGAAAGTGGAAATGTCTTTATTCCCACTGTCGCAACGCTCTGGTCACTCTTCTTTATTGGATTACCCTATATAAATAGGTTCAAAAAGCAATATAAAAACTAGATTTTACTTTCCTTTTCTTCTCCACACCTTAAGCACATCTTTATCCCTATTTTTCAAGGGACAACCATTTTAACGCTGTGCTAGAATAGCGAAATGGCCAAACCTGTTTCCCCTACTAAACTTCGAATTCCTCCTCAATCGCTTGATGCAGAGAAGGCGCTTTTGGGCTCCATCATGCTTCGTCCGGAAGCTATCAATGAAGTCATTGATATCGTCAAAGATGAATCTTTTTACGCGGAAAAGCATAGAATCATCTGGACAACAATGATGGAACTGTATGCAAAATCCACTCCCATCGATCTTCTTTCACTTTCTTCACGCCTCAAAGAAAAAAATCGACTTGAACAGATCGGAGGTTCGAGTTACCTTACCGAAATTGTAGATACTGTTCCTTCTGCAGCGAACATCCGCCATTACGCGGAAATCGTTCAGAAAAAATGGATGATGCGCGGGCTTATTGACGCTTCTGAATTTATTTCCCACTTGGGCTATGACGAAGCTGGCGAGCTTGAGGAAGTACTTGAAAAAGCGGAGAAACGGGTTTTTGAAGTCACCAATTTTTCTACTGTTCATAAATTCATCGAACTCAAAGATACTTTGCATGAAGCGTGGGAGAGACTCGACCGACTTCATAAATCAAAAGATGAGATGCGCGGAATTCCAACCGGTTTCAAAGATCTCGACATGAAGCTTGCAGGATTTCAGAAATCCGACCTCATCATTCTCGCCGCTCGCCCAAGTATGGGAAAAACTTCTCTCGCTCTTGATATCGCCCGCCAGGCCGCTCTCACTCACAATGTACCAGTCGGAATTTTCTCACTCGAAATGAGCTCTCAACAGCTCGTTGATAGAATGCTCGCCTCCGAGTCACGCGTGGATGCGTGGAAGCTTCGCACAGGACGCCTCTCTGTCGAAACGGAATTCGATCAGATCAGAGATTCTCTTGCTCGACTTTCGAAAGCTCCGATCTTCATCGATGACCAGCCGGGAAATAATATTCTGAAAATGCGCTCCGTTGCCCGCCGTCTCAAAGCAGAAAAGGGTCTGGGACTTATTATCGTGGATTACCTCCAACTTATGGTTCCCACCAACGCGCGAAGCAACGATAACTTGGTACAACAAGTAACCGAAATTTCCCGTTCGCTCAAACACCTCGCTCGTGAACTCGACGTACCCGTCCTTGCCCTTTCCCAGCTCTCCCGAGCCGTGGAACAACGCGGAGGCAAGCCTCGCCTCTCCGACCTTCGAGATTCCGGTTCTATCGAACAGGACGCTGACGTGGTTATGTTCATTCACCGTGAGGATAAACAAAAAGAAGACACCGGCCGGCCAAATATCGCCGAGATTATGATCGAGAAGCACCGAAACGGCCCGACAGGGAAAATTGAGCTTTACTTTGACGAGAAGCGCGCGACATTCCTTTCAATGGAAAAAAGTGATTATGGGCCGGTGAATCAGGAGGTCAATGAATTTTGATGAGCAACGTAATTGATAAATTAACTGAATACTTTCGAAAATTTCCAGGAATCGGACCGCGACAGGCCAAGCGTTTTGTCTATTCCCTGCTTACTTCAAGCGATACATATCGAAAAGAACTTTCAGCGCTTATTCTCGAACTCAAGAATGATATCGCTGTATGCCAGTCGTGTTTTCGCTTTTTCGCAGTGAATGGAAGCGGACGGAACCTCTGCCCTATCTGCGCCGACCCAAACCGCGATAATTCAACACTCCTCATTGTAATGCGAGACGTTGATCTGGAAAATTTGGAGAAATCCCATGTCTATCATGGAAAATATTTTGTGCTCGGAGGCGGAGTACCTATCCTTGCCGAAAGTCCAGAAAAAAATGTCCGCACCAAAGAGCTTTTGGAAATCATCAAAAAGATGACAGCACTCAAAGAAATCGTGATGGCAATGTCGCTCACAGCCGAAGGAGAAAATACTGAAGAATATCTGCGAAAGATCCTTGCAGGAGCGCAAAGCGAAAGAAAAATAAAACTCTCAACACTAGGCAGAGGCCTTTCAACAGGCACCGAGCTAGAATATTCAGACACAGAGACACTCAAAAGTGCGTTTCAAAATAGGCACTAGAAGCAAAATTAATTTGTCCCCGAGCCTGCTCCAGGTTCAATAACTTTATACGGCTGCAAGAAATCCGCATCGTTTGACGTAAGACTGACTTTTTTAGCCTGTATTAAAGTTACGAAAGAATTGCCAAAAGGTTCGCCCTGCGGTGATTTCTGTTCCAAAAGAACACCAGTGTCAGAAAAACAAAAAGAGACATTTCCATTGCCGTCGCTTGCAGGAAGCGAATATGATTGGCCAGACATCCCGACGACGCTACAAGTCCCGATCGGAACACTGTGGAGTCTCTCAGATTTAAAAGTGTAGCCAAGAGTGAGCAAATTCCCCAGACGCTCCTCTTCTTGTACTGCCTGTTGGCTCCAGTCCGTACTCGACGGTTCTTGAATACACTCGCGGTTTTGCGGAGAACCTTCGTACATATCAGGAGCGCAAACAATAGCATTTGGACCAATTTGAAAATTATAAGTCGCATCTGCCTCCCCCACATCAAGTATTATCACTTTCTTTTTTTGCTGAAGATTCAAACTTTCAGACACCTCGTGAGTTTTCCCATCCGTTCCCGTGAAAGTATAGTCAGCTGAATATTCTGGATAGAAAGGCACAAGAGTATTATTGAGACTGTTATAATCCGGCGAGCCAGCGGGTGTCGTATTTGAAGAAGTCTGTACAATAGGAGAAACAGAAGTCTTCACTTGCTGATGATCGTACGTTCCCGTAGTTATATACAAATACAATCCGCCCACAATAACAACTAAAGCGACAATTACTAAAATAATTTTATTCATATAAAGATAATGAATTGTTTAATGAATTCATTATACCATCGCAACAAAAAACTGCCTTTCAGCAGTTTTTTGTTTATTTTACTGAATCGATTTAATCTTCACCTCAAAGAATGGCTGTCGGTGGCCTCGTTTCTTGTAGTACTTGCTCTTTGCTTTGTATTTTACAACGTCAATTTTTGCCGCACGTCCTGCCTTTTCAAAAATAGCCTGAACCTTTGCGCCATCAATATACGGAGTTCCGATAGTGGTATCTTTGCCGTTATCTACCAGGAGCACTTTGTCGAAAGAAATAGTATCCCCCTCCTTGAATTCTCCTGGCATTTTCTCAATTTTCAAGACATCTCCAACGGAGACCTTGTATTGCTTGCCACCTGTTTGTATAACTGCAAAATCCTTCATAGTGGCATTATCCTAGCAAAAGGGCGCTAAAATGGCAAATAGAGCCTTTCGGGGCTTATTCTTCGTCCCTTTCTGGCCGATCCAAAGCAATTTCACCTATTTTAAGAGCATCTCCCGTCACGCGCAAAACATCCTTATCTATCTTCTTAAATTCTTTCTGCGAAGCATTGTAATGATTAACTGTGGTCGCCAGAGCATTACCCATTTTGCCGTGATAATCCTCGTAGCTTTTTAAATGTTTACCGAGTTCATCCACACGTTTAATGATGTCTTTGGCGGTATCCTCGATCTTGAGTGCGCGAAGCCCCTGAAGCACGGTCTGGAGATATGCGAGAAATGAAGTCGGAGAAACAATGATAACTTTGTACTTGCTTGCCGCACGCTGGATGAGATTTTCATCATCATCTTGATTCCCACCAATTTTGTTCACAATGAGATCATAATAAATCGCTTCGTGGGGAATAAACATAAAAGCAAAATCCATTGTGCCATTATTCGGCTGGATATATTTTGAAGTCTCCAGAATTCGATTTTTCAAATCGTTCAAAAAAACTTTTTCAAATTCTTTCTTGCGAGTTTCGTCTTTCTCTTCAACAATGCGATTGTAATTTTCGAGACTGAATTTTGAATCAATCGGAATAATTTTATCTTTTACAAAGACCACGGCATCCACGATAGTCTCATCGGGAAATTTGTACTGCATCTGGTATGAGCCGGGAGGCATCACGTTTTTAAGCAAAGTCTCGAGATAATATTCGCCAAGAATTCCGCGCTGTTTGGGATTCTTCAAAATATCCTGCAAATTCTGAAGTTGGTCGGCAAAAGAGATGACTTGCTTCCCCGTTTCCTTCACTTCGGTAAGCTCGCGGGTAATGTCTTTAATAAGCCGTTGGGACTCGGTAAACTGCGTCGTCATTTTTGCATCCACCGTTTTGTTTACATCGTGAACTGTGCGTGACAATTCGTTCATCTGTTCGAGAAGAAGCTTGAAGCCAACATCCTCGGCTTTTTCCGGTACTTTCTGGCGAAGTAAGAGAAAAATCACTCCAATAACAAGCAAAATTAAAATGCCTAAAAGGATTTGTAACATAGAGAAATTATATCAGATGTTTAACTTGACCCAAAGAAAAAAAATGATAATCTGAGTTAAGGGAACATAGGAGGGAACCAAGATGCTTGCATTTCCCTTGGTGAAACGACGTTTTGGCATCCATACTTGTAACCTTGATCCGTGGGATCTAGAAGCAAGAGATGGGTGGACAACGGCGTACAAGGCTGAAGGACTCTCGATCGACGAAATCGTCAAGCGATCTGGCGCGAATGTTCAGGTCGTTAAAGATTCGATTCGGAGAGCGGAGGAGAACTGCGAAAAATTGCGCGTTGACTGTAAGGTTTTCTATCGCTCTTTGCAAGAAGTGGAAGAGCGACTGAAAGCCCAGGCAAAACGAGTCAAGCGCGCCGGTTCCGCAGGCATGTACAGAACGGGCTCGACAACTTGCCCAGGAGCTTACGGACTTGCTAGCCGGCAAGCCACCAAGCTCAAGTAAAAGTAGATGGCAAAAATCTCTTGGTTCGATCTGAAAGCGGCGCAGTTAAAAGCTCGTCGTTTTTTGTTTATAAAATCTTTGCTATACTATCTACATTATCATTCTTATCTATTTCAATGCCTCTCCAACAGTCCATAAAAGAAGAAATTAAAAAAGCGATGCTCGCGAAAGATGCTTTGCGACTTTCCGTTGTCCGCGGAATTTCTGCGGCGTTTACTAATGAACTTGTGGCAAAGATGAAAAAGCCAACAGACGCGCTGTCTGATGAAGATGCAATGGCTGTTATTAAACGCCTCGTAAAACAAAGAAAAGACTCAATAGAGCAATTTACCAAGGGCAATCGGCCAGACCTTGTAGACACTGAAAAGGCCGAACTTACCGTACTCGAAACTTTTATGCCGAAAATGATGAGCCGGGATGAGATCAAGAAAATCGCTCTCACACAGAAAGAAAAAATGAATGTTTCTGATAAAGCTGGAATGGGCAAGCTTATGGGCGCTGTGATGAAAGAAGCGAAAGGAATGGCTGATGGAGGAGACGTGAAAGCGGTTGTAGAAAGTTTATTTGCATAAATTATATGGAATTTGAACATACGCCATTATCGGAAAGTCATTCGAAAAGCACACATCCAGACTCTATTCCCTTGTCTCCAGAAAAAGAATGGGACAAAGCAAAAATTGCTGAATGGATTGCGGATAAGATGACCGAACTTGGAATGACAGACGTCCGTCTTGGAATGCAAGAGTATCTTCTTTTCCGAAAAAATACGGACACGGCGGATGTCAGCCGTTTTCTCTCGTCAACGCTTCGAAAACTTATCAAAGACAGATTGGAACAAAAGAAAGCGGATACGAAATCAAAACCCAAAGAATCAGAAACAAACACAAATAAAGCAAGACCAAAAGAAGATGAAAATCGATTGTTTCCGTTTGATCAAGATGAGATAAGAAAAAATACAAGAGGATTTCACTAACTAGAATTTCGAAAGAACAAACCGATACTTTTTCTTAGACCAGATCGGCCCCGCATAGGCTACGCCTATGCGGGGCGTTTTCTTCACTTGTTTTGAGTCAATTTTTTCTCCCCTATCTTCAACCCAAAGCTTACTTGCCGGTTCTGCCGATTTCCCATTCAATTTTCTATCAATTTTTAATTTTCGCGTGAGTTTCCCAGGGCCATCGAAACCATCAATTCCTCGAATCAATATTGCGGAAGGATAGTCTTTCTTTTCGGTCACAATATTAAGCATCCAGTACATTCCATAACAAAGATACACGTAAAAATACCCCGCTTCTCCATAGAGCACTTCTGTTCGAGGAGTCCTACCTTTCGAAGAATGGCTGGCGAGATCTTTTTCACCATCATATGCCTCCACTTCAGTAATTTTGTAAGCCACTTCCCTATTCCCAATTTTCCGTACTAAATATTTTCCGAGAAGCTCTTCGGAAACTTTAACAACCGGTCGATTAAAAAATTTCTGCCCGAGAATTTTCATACTGAGAGCATATCAAAAAGAAAGAAAAGAAAAAGTGCGATGCGGACCTTAATGGTCGGCATCGCACAATAACACTAAACGGCTTGCGCC
>JAQTTF010000041.1 GCA_028710915.1 Minisyncoccota bacterium
CGCTCGAACCAAAAGTCAAAGATTTGCTTAATGCATCGGCCCAAAAACTCGACCTCTCCGCGCGCGCATATCATCGAGTATTGAAACTCGCGAGAACCGTCGCCGACTTGGATGAAAGTGAGGATGTCGGGGAGAAACACATTCTCGAAGCGCTCCAATATCGGCCGAAAAAGTTCGCATAGAATTTAAGAAAAGAAAAAACACCGTTTACCCGGTGTTTTTCTTTGAGGAATTATCTAGATTCATCCGATGAAATTTTTTACAAAAAATTTCATCGGATGCCCCCAGTAATCCTTCCTTAGAACGGATTCACAGCTCCTCGAACCTCGAAGTGAAGGTGCGGGCCGGTTGATTTTCCCGTACTGCCGGAAAGTCCGATAAGATCTCCTTGTCCCACATTTTCCCCGAGAGTCGCAATATTTTTGCTCAAGTGGGCATAAAGAGTTTCAGTTCCGTTCGGGTGTTTGATCGCGACATATTGTCCGTATCCTCCATTCCATCCATAACTTTTACTTATAATCACGACTCCTGAAGCGGCAGCAAAGACCTGGCTTCCGATCGGTGTCCCGAGATCAACTGCATTATATCCGTGAAGTCCTTGAGTTTTATGATATGAAGTAAGCGGCTTGGCGTAATATCCAGCCAAATTCGGCCCGCTATAGCCCTTCACTAATCGAGAAGAACCATACGCGCCGGAATAATAAATGAATCTACCCGAAGAATACGAAGAAGGTGCAGATACGGTTGGAGCGTCTATTTCTCCATCAGGAATAATAATCTCAGCGCCAAGAACTAAAGTTCCGTCTTGAGGCAGACCGTTAAATTGAATGACTTCAGTTTCATCAGCCTTAAATTTCTTTGCGATAGTTTTCAAAGTATCTCCCTTTTTTACAACATACTTAACTCCAGATACCGGCAAAATAACCAATGTCTCTCCGGAAGTGATTTTCCCTCCTTTTATATCATTCGCCCAGACAATTGTATTCACCGACACATCAAACATCTTGGCAACAGCAGGCAAAGTATCGCCATCACGCACCACATACGTGCTGATCTGATCAGATTGCGAACCCTCAATATCAGCAATACTCCCCGAAGGGCCAGTTTCAGGCAAAAGTGAATCTTTTTCGACAGTAATATCAGTGCCACTTTGCATAGAATCAAGTCCGGCAGACACTGAAGGCTGAAGAAGAGCGATGTTTTGAGAATTTATCGGCTTTATTGATACATCCTCTGGAGTATCGGTACCAAAAACACTGGAGAAGGCTGATAGGATGCTTGCCTTTGCTTGATTAGGAAAGGATATTACGAGCCATACAAAAAAAAGCAAGGGAATGAAAATCCCAAAAAACAT
This sequence comes from Minisyncoccota bacterium, assembly GCA_028710915.1. GTDB lineage: Bacteria > Patescibacteriota > Minisyncoccia > Phycocordibacterales > JAQTLZ01 > JAQTLZ01. The sequence continues at coordinate 1,355 of JAQTTF010000041.1, forward strand.
AGATTTTATGGCCTGATTCTTTAGTTTTCGAGTTAAAAAAGAAAGAAGAGAATCAAGATATGAGTTTTTGTCCTTCAAAAATTTTCTTTACGTACCTTTTTGCCAAAAAGGCTGTACCTATTCTCTGCAGAAATGGCTCAACGGAGCCATATAAAGGATAATCGTTCGTTATAGGTACTGTCCAAGTATACTCCCTTCGAAATCTCGGTCAATTGACTTCTGTGGATATCGTGGGGAGTATAAAATGGCTCTAAATATGGATAAAAATGGTATTTTGAATGAAAAAGAGCTCTTCATGCTATAGTATTGTTTCCAATGAATGACTCCCCACTTTTAAACCAAAGACAAAAAGAGGTGAGGAACGGGTAGGGACCCGTTCTGCAAGACCTTGAGCGTTCTGTATTCAGAATGCGAAAGGTGTACAGTTCCTGTAAGGAAGTGCAACATCAAAAAATGACAACCACAGAATACGAAAAACTAAACGAGAAGCAGAAAATCGCCGTGATCACGACCGAAGGACCGCTTCTCATCCTTGCCGGAGCAGGGGCAGGAAAGACAAAAACGATCACTCATAGAATTTTGCACCTCATTGCAGACAAAAAAGTTCCACCGGAGCAAATTCTTGCCGTTACTTTCACCAACAAAGCCGCCCGGGAGATGCGAGATAGAGTAGAAAATCTGCTCCGGGCTCATCATATAGAAAAAAGCAGGGGAACAATGCCTCTCGTTACTACTTTTCACTCACTTGGAGTTTATATCATAAAAGAAAACGCTACACTCCTCGATCTGCCAAAATATTTCAGTATCTTTGACAAAGGAGACGGAAAACGAGCGATCAAAGAAGCTATGGAGAAAGCCGGAGTAAATTCTCTGGTGATGGAGCCGGGAAAAATCCAAGGTATCATTTCAAAAGAGAAGGGGAAGATGCAGACAGCAAGTTCATACCGAGAACTTATTGGGAACGAATATTTTCCACGCATTGTATCTTCAGTTTGGACTGAATACGAAAAAATCCTTGCCCGAGAGAAAGCGCTCGACTTCGATGACCTACTTCTCGTGAGCACTCGGCTTCTCAAGGAAAATAAAACTGTGCGAGAAATGTATCAAAAACGTTTCTCATACATTCATATTGACGAATACCAGGACACCAACACTGTCCAGTACGAACTTTCACGACTCATCGCTGGAGAGAAGAAAAATGTCTGCGTTGTTGGAGATATCGATCAAAATATCTACACATGGAGAGGCGCAAATATCCAAAATATTCTCAATTTTGAGAAAGATTACCCTAATGCAAAGATCATTCTTCTTGAGGAAAACTATCGCTCGACCCAGACAATTCTCTCTGCTGCAAATCAGGTCATCGCCAAAAATGAAATCCGAAAGGAGAAAAATTTATTTACCAAAAATGGAGAGGGAGAAAAGATAACTGTCTACCAGAGTTACGATGAAGCGGATGAGGCGAGTTTTATCGCGAGCGAATGCAAAAAACTTATTGCCGAAGGGACGAAACCGGAGGGTATTGCCGTATTGTATCGGGCAAATTTCCAATCTCGCGCGCTCGAAGAAATTTTCCTCGCCTTGAACGTTCCTTATCAGCTTCTCGGCACCAGATTTTTTGAACGAGAAGAAGTGAAAGATACGCTCTCTTACCTTCGCTTCGCCTTAAACCCCGAAAGTCTTTCGGACTTTGCTCGAATCTTGAATAAACCCGCAAGGGGAATCGGAAAAGTGACGCTTGCAAAAATTTTTGAAGGGAAAGAATCGGAGCTTTCTGAAGTGATGAAAACAAAGATGAAAGATTTCCGTAATCTTGTCGAAGAAATAAAATACGCTGCAGAAAATTCAAAACCAAGTGTCGCAGTTAAAACGGTGATTCAGAGAAGTGGACTTGAAGAATATTTAAAAAAGGATGCGGCCGAGGGAGAGGAGAGACTTGAAAACTTGCGCGAGCTTGTGAGTCTCGCCACAAAATACGATAATCTTGCGCAGGGATACGGCATGGAAAAACTTCTTGAAGAGGCTTCGCTTGCAAGCGATCAGGACTCGCTCACTGAAGAAAAGATGGGAGTAAAACTTATGACTGTACACGCTGCAAAAGGGCTTGAATTCGAATATGTCTTTATTTGCGGCCTTGAACAAGATCTTTTTCCTCATAAAAAACTGGACGAGGAAAGTGTCACGAGAGAAGAAGCGGAGGAAGAAAGGCGTCTCTTTTATGTCGCATTAACCAGAGCAAAGAAAAAAGTATATCTGACACACGCATCGATCCGCACTATTTTCGGAGGGAAAAATGTTTCTGTTCCATCAGAATTTATAACAGATATCGATGAAGGACTTATTCATGAAATCGGCGCAGAAAGAGAAAAGGGAAGAGTAAAGACAATTTATCTTGACTAGGTCGCCTAAATTTCTTCTAAAATTTTTGGCGACTAATTTCATTATGCATTACGTATATATTTTAAGGAGCAAAAAAGATGACGAACTGTATACTGGATGTACAGCTGATTTAAAAAAACGTTTTAAGGCTCACAATGCTGGTTACGTAATCGCAACAAGAGATAGAAGACCTCTGAAGCTCGTTCATTATGAATGTTTTACCAATATCAATGACGCATTTGCAAGAGAACACTGGCTCAAAACAGGATATGGAAGACAGCATCTTACGAAAATGTTAAAGAATTATCTTGAAAAAACAAAAAAATAGAAAAGAATATCAGGGTTCAGTAGCCGAAAATTTTTCGGGAAAAAATTTAGGCTACCAAGCAAAAAAATCACTTGGACAAAATTTCCTCAACTCAAAACCGGCACTTGAAAAAATCGTTGCGTCTGCGTATCTTTCGTCTGCCGATACAGTACTCGAAGTGGGACCCGGGAAAGGAGCGCTTACCGAACTTCTGCTCGCAAAAGCAGGGAAAGTTATCGCAGTTGAAAAAGATGACCGACTGATTCCGTTTTTGAAAGAAAAATTCAAGCAGGAAATCTCCTTTGGAGATTTCCTGCTTGTCCACGGCGACATTTTGGAATTTAATCCAGCATCACAAAATCTTTCACAAAATTCCTACAAGCTGGTCGCGAATATTCCCTATTACATTACCGGAATTTTCATACGAAAATTTCTCTCCGAAGTTGCACAACCGAGCACAATGGTCCTCATGCTTCAAAAAGAAGTTGCGGAAAGAATTGTTGCGCGAGATGGGAAAGAAAGCATTCTTTCTATGAGCGTGAAAGCGTACGGTACGCCTAAAATAATTGGGATTGTAAAAGCGGGGAGTTTCACACCTTCGCCAGCAGTTGATTCGGCAATCCTTGCCATCGAAAGCATTTCGAAAGATTTTTTCAAAGGATTTTCGGAAGATACTTTTTTTGAACTCCTGAAGGCAGGTTTTTCTTCGAAAAGAAAACAAATGCTGGGCAATTTAAAAAAAATAGAAAAAATTCCAACAGGGTTTCTGCCGGAACTTTTTCAGAAAGTGGGAATTGAACTCAATGCCAGGGCCGAAGATATTACACTTCTCCAATGGAAAAAATTACTTGAAGCTATGGAAGAGTGACTCCTAAAATAGTTTGGCTCATAGAAACAATAAGAAGCCCGTGTCCAGAAATTTTATTATTCACCAGACACGGCCTAGAAACAGATGCTTGACCCTTGAGATACCCTATAGAACGGGGTGGATTTATAAGTCCACTTTGAGGATTAGACTGCCATAGATAATACCCTGGAGTAGGAGAGCCCAATTTCACCAAGACCCCCGCATCACAATGAAGAAGAGAAAGTACTGCACCGCCAAAAGGAGTGGTTTTTGCGGGAGAAGTGGGAATGGAAGAGTTGCCAAAGCCCGAGAGACTATTTTGTGAGGAAGATCCGCCGAGCTTGCCGAGAACATTTCCCAACACTCCTCCTGCCAAGTTAACAAGCATTCCCCCAAAACTGCCGAAAGAACTAGACCCGGCTGATCCAAGAGATTGCCCTGAAGCGCCAAGACCACTGCTACTACCGAGAGAGCACGAGCCGCCGCTACATGTACCCTGAGAAGATACTCCGGCAGATTTTCCTCCCGCAAGAGAGGCTCCGTTATAAAGAATGAGAAAGCCTTCTCCAATGACGTCACCATCTACTGTGCACGGCACTGGAGCAAGTGAGGCCATACCAAGAAGCCACTGGCCCACTACTTTCGGAGGATTATAGCGATAAGGCGGAACGGTTGGTGGCCATACATAAAAACCAGGAGTCGGGGGACCAAGCTTTAACAAAAGCGTTTGATCATCACATTTAATCGGAGGAACAAGGATCGCTCCGCCAAAAGGACCGCCTTTAACTCCCGCACCCGTAGCGCCAGTTGGATTTCCGCCTGGAGTAGGAGTACCAGTCGTTCCAGGAGCACCACCAGGTGGGGTATTTCCGTTATCTCCAGGGGGAGGGGTTCCATTGTCACCGGGAGTAGGGGGATTCCCACCATTAGCGGGAGGATTAGGGTTACCGTTCAGAAGGGCATTGACTCTTTGCTGGGAATTTCCGCTTGTCCCATCATCAGGAAAAGTCCCCTGAATAGGCTTTTGCGCCCCATAGTCGTCCGGATTTCCCAGAGCGAGATTATCTTTTCCCCCCGCAATGGTTACGACTTGCTGTAATTGCGCCGGAGTCAGGTTGTCATGCAAATATTGAAGTTCTGCCAAATCTAAGTGTGAAAGAGCCTTCTGTACATCACCAGCATTGTCCGGGTTAGTGAGATACGCATCAAGCGTGCCAGCCTGCTGTTTCGAAACCA
>JAQTTF010000042.1 GCA_028710915.1 Minisyncoccota bacterium
CGTATCTACCCATAAGGACAATTTCTCTTGCCGTGGCAGGGAAATTGGCATCAAAACTTGTCGCTTTTCGCGCAAATAACCGACGAGGATAGGGAAAAAGCTAAAGAAGCACTTCAATATGTCGACATGATAAAACACCAAGACCGGCTTATAGGAGAACTCTCTGGAGGCCAACAACAGCGTGTCTTTATTGCACGCGCACTCGCTTCAGAACCGAAAATTATTTTCCTTGACGAGCCGACGGTTGGAATCGAAAAAAATATCAGAGATGAATTCTACAGGCTCTTAAAAAAAATGAACGAAGAACTTCACCTCACCATTATATTGGTAACACACGATCTTGAAAGTATCGCTCATGAGGCGATGCACATTGCATGCATTGACCACACACTTTTCTTTCACAATTCAGCCGAAGCTTTCTTCAAAGAAACTCATAACATTATTCATCCTCACCCTTAATTATGTTCGATCTTTTTCATTACAGTTTTATTATTCGAGGATTTGAAGCTGGTATTATTGTCGCAATCATTGCTCCGCTTATAGGAATTTTCCTGGTGCTCAGACGATATTCCCTCATTGCAGATACCTTCGCCCATGTCTCTTTAGGAGGCATTGCCCTCGGGCTTTTCCTCGGATGGAATCCGGTTCTGACCGCGCTTATCGTCACCTGTGCAGCCTCTCTCGGGATCGATCGGTTACGCACCAGCAAAAAAGTGTACGGGGAATCCGCTCTTGCGATATTTCTCTCCGGGAGTCTCGCGTTCGCTGTGGTACTTCTAAGCCTTGCAAAAGGTTTTAACACTAACCTTTTCAGTTACCTGTTCGGAAGTATCACTACTGTAGCTCCTTCTGATGTAACGATTATCGCCATACTCGGTATTGTGGTTATCTCTACTCTTGTCATATTTATGAAAGAACTCATTTCAGTGACATTTGATGAAGAATTCGCGAAAGTGAGTGGAATTCGAGTCAAACTCGTTAATATCATCTTCATCCTCTTGACTGCCCTTACCGTATCGCTCTCGATTCCTATTGTGGGAATTCTCCTAATTTCTGCGCTCATCGTTCTTCCCGTCGTAACCGCGCTTCAATTTAAAAAAAGCTTTTTAAAGACAATCATCTATGCCGAAATTGTTTCAATATTCTCGGTAATTTCCGGGATTATCGCTTCATTTTATCTCAATCTCTCCACAGGAGGGACAATAGTGCTCATTATGGTTGTTCTTTTCATTCTTGCCCTTTTAAGAAATACCTTTTCTGTTAACGAGACAACAGAAAATCGCGGTACAATATAGATCATGAGGAAATACATCTTTGTTTTCATCTTGTCTTTGGGTTTTCTCTGCAATCTGAATAGTGTTCATGCTGCAGACCTTGTCCCCGAAAATCGCACAACTGCAAAGGCGGAAGTTCTGGAAGTGCTCACTCAAGAAAGAAAAAACGACCCGGGTACAGATACACCAACTGACTATCAGACTCTCAAAGTCAAAATTCTTGACGGAGACGAGAAAGGAGCGGAAGTGACCGTCGAAAATGATTATCTCGATCTCCAAAAAGGAGATGTATTTTATCTTATACACACTGTCGATAAATACAACGGAATCGATGTCTACTCTGTTTCAGAACCATACAGAATCCCCGCACTTTATTTTTTCATAGGACTTTTTATCATCTGTGTTATCCTTTTTGGCGGTAAACAAGGAGTGCGAGGCATCATCGCGCTAGCTCTTAGTTTTTTCCTTATCGGTTATCTTCTTTTGCCTGGAATTCTTCACGGATATTCGCCAGTCTTAGTAAGTATTGGAGTATCTTCGCTCATCATCATTCTAGGTTCATATATTACGCACGGATTTAATAGGACCACGACTTCTGCAGTCATCGGAATGATCGTCACCATTACCCTCACAGGAATTCTTGCGTATTTTTCAATCAAATACGCTCGCTTATCAGGATTTACAACCGATGAATCTGTATATTTAAGCCAGAATACACGCGGGCAAATTGATCTTGCTGGACTTCTCCTCGGAGGCATTCTTATCGGTCTCCTTGGAGTTCTCTATGATGCGGCAATTGGCCAAGCTATAGCCGTGGAAGAACTCCATGAAGTTGGTCCCCATCTTCCAAAATCGGCAATATATAAGAGGGCAATACGTATAGGACGTGAGCATATCGGGGCCCTAGTAAACACGCTTGCTATCGCATATGTGGGAGCCTCCCTTCCCCTTCTCCTCCTTTTCTATTCGTTCGGTACAGGAGATTACACGCAGACGATCAACAAAGAAATATTTTCTACAGAGATCATCCGAGCAATCATCGGAAGTATCGGGCTTGTTCTCGCAGTACCTATTACAACACTCGTTTCAACATGGATGCTAGTGAAGGAAGCGCCAACAAAAGATGCTGCACTCTTGGCTCTAGAAGAAAAAGCTGTGGAAGAAAAAACGCATCATCACTAAAAAAACCGCTTTCGCGGTTTTTTTAGTATTTTAATTAGAGTTCAATTCCGTAAAGGATCGCCTCATTGATAAGCTCGTAATTGAAAAGCTCTTCTTTTTTAAACCAATGTGCAATCTCATCTTCTGCTTCTTTCACCGAGCCAGATGCGTGGATAAGATTTCGAATCGCTCGGCTATCCTTGTCCGCCATTGCATATGAATCCAAAACAAAATCTCCTCGAATCGTTCCGACGTCAGATGTAAGAGGCTCTGTCCCACCAGTAATCTTTCGGACAATCTTCACGGCATTTCCTCCCTGCCACACCATAGCTATGAGTGGCCCTGCGCTCATATACTTTTTCAAAGCATCGACGACGATCTGTGCAATCACAAGCGGATCATTTGAAGGAGGAGTGAGTCCTTTGTCCAGATATCCCTTGATGGATTTCTCTCCGACATTCTTTCTCCACATCGGGTCGAGATTGTAGTGCTTATCGATATGCTCGCTTGAAGCCTTTACCATTTTCATTCCAACAAGCTTAAGCCCAATTTTCTCATAACGGCCAATTATTTCTCCGACAAGCGTTCTCTGAAGCCCATCAGGTTTAATAATGACAAGAGTTCTTTCTTCTTTGTGGTGTGCCATAAATTATGTTAATTCGTAAATAAGTAGCCCAAAGTCTACCAGAAAAAAGAAAAAAACGCGAGATCATCTCAAGCTCTATCGCCTGACAGGCCAATTGAGATTTCGATTTCTCACATCCATTTCCTTCATCTTTTCGAGTTCTTGGGGATTGAGAGCCTTCATTATCTCGCGGATAGCAGAGCGAATCTTGTCCATTTTTGTATTTATCTCGGAGAGAGCATCTGCATCATCTTTCTCTTCAGGAACTCCGCAAAGTGTCCGCCCTTTGTCCAAGATATCCTCTACAGAAATAAGCGCAAAAAGGATGCGATACTCATCACCCGCATATTCCCCGCTTTTCTGGTCGCCCACAATCGCTAACCCAAAATCAGCAACAGAGTTTAATTCTTTAAAATGCGTTTTCATGCTCTTTCAAACACAAGCAAATGGTGCGTATCTTTAATGGTCGGCTGATCGACGCCCAGATTTTCGGAATGCACTAATCGCCAGCCTTTCTTTTCAAAACGTTCAATCCATTTTGATGGAATTTCAAACGTACCAGGAACCGGAACATCTGCATTATGAAAAAGCCGATTATAAAGATAATCGTTCATAAATGTCCTTTCATGGTCTTTCTTTATCTCTTCGGGAGTATCGCCGACAGGAACTGTCTCAAGTATAACGAGTCTCCCGCCAGATTTTACAATACGGGTCAATTCATCAAGAATTTTCTCATTATCTTTTTCATGATGCGCAACATTTGTCATCACGGCAAAATCAAAATTTCCATCCGGTACGCCGGTATTACCTCCGTCAAATTTATGTATCGGAACTTTTACTCCCGGCCTTTTGTATTCGCGCGGATCGTAGCCTTCTATATCATCAAATCCTAGTCTGTCATGAATAAGCTGTGTTACTTGGCCATCCCCCGCTCCATAATCAATCCCCTTACTGTCTGGATCTAAGACTTTCAGATACTTTTTGAGCTGACCGAAGATTATTTCCGCCCGTTTTTCTAATTTTTCTTCGAGTATTTGAACCAAATTCTTATCCCCTACTTTTATGTTTTTAAAATCCTGAAGAATATCCTGCTCAATGGAATCTAGGCGGGAAGAAGAGGCCATTTTTTCAAAAATCTTTGCCGTCAATTCCTTTGATTCTTGCTTGTCCAAACCAAGTTGTTCAAATGTATAGATAAAATCATTGGCAGTATTCTCCCTCACTTCTCGATCATGAAGCGCGGACTCAATACGCTCTTTCATGACTCTAAGCTCTTCTTGTTTTTCCGGAGAAATATCCTCGCTTATTTTCGGTTCATTGCCAGGTTGTCTCATTTTCTTTAGGTCTATAGATCAATAATTAAATACTTGCGGGCGCAGGTGCAGGTACTGGAGCTTTTGCATATTTTTTCATCACCTCCGCTTCCACCTCCTCTCTTGGACGACCGAATTTGAGATAGGAAAGCTCTTTGAGTTTAGCAACAATATCAAGATGCCCCTTTGGAGGCGGAAGTGTTTCGATATTGAAAGGCTTAAGCGGCCTTCCGCCAGAAAGAAGTTTCAAATATGCATTATGATTATCAAGATTCATAATATCTCTCTGCGTAAACACAGGTTCAAATTGTTTTACCAAATATTCGGCGTCTTCGGCGCCTACGCGGAATGTAGCAATCGAACCGACGTTCCCGAATACTGCATCTTTAATATCATCTTCAAGTTGAGCAATAAACTGATGCGCAACATTCAAAGAAAGTTTGTATTTTCGAGCTTCTGAAAGAATTTGGGCGATGGAATTGGTCGTAATGTTCTGGAATTCATCAATATAAAGATAGAAATTAGGAAGTGTTTTCCCAAACGAATCCACACGAGAAAGCGCTGCCATAAGGATTTTGCCGACAAGAATAAGACCGATAAGATTGGCATTGATATCTCCAAGTCGTCCTTTCGAAAGATTTACGAGAAGAATTTTCTTGTTATCCATCACATCTCGGAAATTGAAAGAAGATTTTTCCTGCGCAATAATGGGACGCATAATTTCGTTTGCCAAAAAGACATCGAATTTACTTGTGATATACGGGACAATGTTTGCAAGCGACGCTTCTCCGCCAGCTTTCTCTGCCACCTCTTTCCAGAATTGCACTACCACAGGATTTTTACACCTTGAAATTTTGAGATCGCGAAATGCTTTATTCGCCATAACTCGCGATACTTCAAGGAGTGTTGAACCGCTTTCCGGATCTTCAATGACGAGCATCGTCGCATTTCGGAAATACTGCTCGAACATAGGGCCCATACTTTCTGGATTCGCTCCGTAAAGCTTCTGGAAAATACTAAAAAGCTCGTTCACGACGAATGTCTTTTGCTCGGGATAATTTCTATCATATTCAAGCATATTGAGTGCCATCGGCCGTTCAATACTTGCGGGATCAAAATAGATCACATCTTCGAAACGGCTTTTCGGAATAATGGAGAGAATATCCTGAATATCAGAGCCGTGCGGGTCAATGAAACACACACCTTCTCCAGCAAGAATATCCTGCGTAATCATATTTTTGAGAAGCGTGGTCTTTCCAGTACCAGTCTGCCCAATGACATACATATGGCGAAGACGATCTTCAGCGGTCATAAATACTTTTCTCTCGGTATTCCGATTTTTGTTTATACCCAAAAGTGTGCCGATTTCCGGAAGGCCAACAGGCGCAGGTGCAGTCCCTGCTTTTGCTTGGCGAAGCTCTGGCGCGGTGTCCACCTTTTGTGGAAAATGAAGAATACTTGTAAGTTCACGCAAATTAAGAGGAATCTTGATGTCTCGAGAGAAATTTCTGAATGAAAAATCTTTTTCCAGCTCGAAAAGCTTTGAACCATCGATATGGTTCCATACAAAATGGTTTCCTTGAGCGTTTGCAAATTGATTGAAAGCAGATTCGATCTCGGCAAGTATCATCTCCGCATCCTTTCGATTTACTGCGGACGCGATATCCCGAATATTTGTCTCCACAATCTGGCTTTCAAGTTTCTTTTTAATTTGTTCCACTGCAATATCGTCGATTGCTCTTTCCTTAT
>JAQTTF010000005.1 GCA_028710915.1 Minisyncoccota bacterium
TGCGTGTCGCGGGACTCAATACTGCGCTTGTCATGGGGAATGAAGTAGGTTCGCATCTTGCCGGTCATTTCAATGGTGCAAGTTGGACATATGCCGAGTGGAAACAAGAATTCGATTCTTACAATTCACTTCTCAAAAATGTTCAGAAAAATAATCCTACGGAGACGATTCCCGTGCCGAATTTCGGACAGGACACAATTGTTGGACTTCGAGCACCGGATCTGGGAGTGAATGCTTCACTATATAAAGTGCTTCATGACTATCATTTTCTGTATGATGCAAGCGATGCATCATCTATGAATACTCGCGACAATTGGCCTAAGAAAGATGGCTATGGTCTTTGGCATATTCCACTTGGGCGAATTCTTCTCGGTGACAAACATATCTCCACCATATCGATGGATTACAATCTTTATATGATGCAGTCTCACGCACAGGACGAAGTAACGAAAGGAACTCCGCTTTGGCAGAAATATTATGACGATGCGGTCTCTGCGTATATGGATTATTTTAATTCTAACTTTAAGGAAAATCGCGCGCCGGTCATTATTGCTGATCATTTTCCGAAATGGAATGATGGAGTCTATTGGGAAGCGATGAAAACTGTTGCCGAAAATGTCTGCGGGCAGCCTCTTGTTCATTGTGTGACTTTTAAAGAGCTTGTTGATTATATGAATACCACCGGTGTTCCACCTCTTGTAAAGTAGTGTCGAGTTTCTCCTTTTTTGCGAAATGCTATACTTTTTGAATGACTCAACAAGAGGCGCTCAAAATTCTGAAAACTGGAGCAAATGTTTTTCTCACCGGGGAGCCGGGGAGCGGAAAGACACATACTATTAATGAATATACACACTATCTCCGTGATTCTGGAATTGAACCAGCGATCACTGCTTCGACCGGTATCGCTGCTACGCATATCGGAGGAATGACAATTCACTCGTGGAGCGGGATTGGAATTCGCCGAGCACTGAATGCATATGATTTGGATAAAATTGCGACGAGTGAGTATGTGGCGAAGCGTGTTCGGAAAGCAAAAGTTCTTGTGATAGACGAAGTCTCGATGCTTTCTCCAGAGACCCTTAGTATGGTGGATGCTGTCTGTCGAGAAGTGAAGGGGAGTACGGATGCATTCGGTGGGATGCAGGTGATTTTTGTTGGAGACTTTTTTCAACTTCCTCCAGTGACAAAAGCGGATTATGAATCTGAAAGCCAACTTTTCGAAGAAGAAATGCCACCAAGATTTGCATACGGTTCTCCATCTTGGGAACAAGCAAAAGTGCTCATATGTTATCTTTCTGAACAATATCGTCAGGATGATGCTGATTTCTTATCGCTTCTTTCCGCTATTCGTCAGAATACTTTTGGTGATGTTCACAAGGAACATTTAGAGAAACGAAAGATCGGCGAAAAGAAAATTTCAAAAGATGTGCCTCGTCTTTTCTCCCACAATGCGAATGTAGATGTTTTGAACGATCAGATGCTTGGAGCGCTTGCCAATGAACCGCATGTGTATCTCATGATCTCAAGTGGAAAGCCGTTTCTTGTTGAGGCTTTGAAAAAAGGATGTCTTTCTCCGGAAAAACTGTCCCTTAAGATCGGCGCATCTGTGATGTTTACCAAAAATAATCCAAAAGAAGGATTTGTGAACGGAACGCTCGGGACGGTGTCTGGATTTGAATCGACTTCAGGACTTCCTATCGTACAACTTAGAAATGGGAAGAAAATTATTGTGAGCCCACTTGAGTGGTCTGTCGAAGAGAATGGAAAAATTAAAGCGCAGATCAACCAGCTTCCGCTTCGTCTCGCCTGGGCGATCACGGTTCACAAGAGTCAGGGAATGAGTCTCGATGAAGCGGTGATGGATCTTTCTCAAGTTTTTGAATACGGACAGGGATATGTGGCGCTTTCTCGCGTGCGAAGGCTTAGTGGACTCCATATTCTTGGTTGGAATGCAAAAACCTTTCAAGTACACCCGGAAGTTTTGGCAAAAGACGAGTCGTTTAGAATTTCTTCAGATGAAGCGGGCGAAATTTTTGGAAAAATTTCGCCCGAGGAAATAGATAAAATGCACGACAATTTCGTGCGAATTTCCGGAGGAAATCGTCGAAAAGCAAAAATTGGCGTTCAAGGCGTTGTAAGTGAGAAGAAATCTTTTGCAAAAATCCGCGAAACGCACCCGAATGCCTTCAAACGTTGGGATGCGGAACAAGATAAACAGCTCACTGAACTTTTTAATAAAAAAACAAAAACACTTGAACTTATGAAGATTTTTGGCAGAAAGAGGGGCGCAATAGAAGCGCGCCTTATGAAACTTGAACTTATTCCTGATAATGGTTACTTCGAAAGAATAAATAAGAAAAAAGTGCAAAAGTAATGGACCAGAAGATTATTCAAAGACTCGAAAAGGCAATCGCTGAGAAAGTATTTCCCGGATGCATCTTGGGAATTATTTGGCGAGATGGCTTCAGAAAAATTTTTCCGGTTGGAAATTTTACCTATGAAAAAGATTCTCCAAAGGTAAAAGAGGATACTATCTACGATTTGGCTTCGGTGACAAAGTCGATTCCGACTTCTTGTATCCTTCTGAAACTCATTGAAGAGGGGAAAGTGGATCTAGAAGATACTGTCTTAGACTTTATCCCAGAATTTGGCAATTCGTTAGAAAAAAAGAGTGTGACGATCAAAAATCTTTTGACCTATACGCTCGAGCTTGATGTTCCTCCACTCTCATCTCTCAAGGATAAAAATCCTGATGAAATCGTAGATATTGTTTGCAAAGCTCCCCTTAAGTCCATTCCGGGTTCAAAATTTTTCTATAACAATGGCACCGCGCTTCTCATTGGTCTTGTTATTCAGAAAATTATCGGAGAATCACTTGATAAGTATGCTGAACGAGAATTTTTTGTTCCGCTTGGTATGGATCGAACAACTTTCCAGCCGCAGCGTTTCTTGCGAGCGGAAATCGCTCCGACAGAAATTGATGCGTGGCGAGGGAGAGTTATCCAGGGAGAAGTTCATGATGAAAGTACATTTACACTTCATAAAAAATATTTTTTCGGGATTTCAGGACTATTTTCGACAGTCCCTGACACTTTAAATTTTCAAGAAATGCTTTTAAACGATGGAGTGAAAGATGATGAAAGATATTTTTCCAAATCAATGATCCAGAAAATGCACACAAATATGATGTTGGGAGCATCAGGCGACCCAGTTGGTCTTGGTTGGAATATTTACAACCCCTTATATATGGGCAAAAAGGCGAGTTCTGAAGTGTTCGGTAAAACTGGATTTACCGGAACTCTTGTTCTCACCGATCCAGTAAAAGGAATTGGATTCACGCTTCTTTCGAATAGAACTTTTCCAAAACGTCCGAAAGATTCAAGCGCGATAAACGCAGTTCGTGGCGACATCGCCGATATTATTTTTGCATAAAGAAAAAAGACAGGTGCAAGTGAATGCAACTGTCCTGTGTGTCGAGTTTACGCTGCTTTCTTTGCATTCTTTGGTTTTCGTATCCATTCCGGTTTGATCACTATAACTTTTGGAGGCGGAGAACCCGGCTTCAAACGTTTTAGGATTTTTTCCCGAGAAGGGATGCGAATATTCCAAACGTGTCCATGGTCCGCCAATTTCTTAATTAACTCCCAGCTTGGATCGTACTGATCTTCTAGAAGACCATGGCATGCTGATTCTTCGAACTCGTGATGATTGTTGTGATAGTTTTCTCCCTTCGTTGTGCCACTTAATATAGGCACATTCCCGCTCATGTCTCCCGTATCAAACGGCCGGGATCCAAATACGTGGCAGATTGAATTAATGGTAAAAGTGAATTGATGTTCTGCTGCTGTCGACATCACTCCACCCCAGAGAAATCCGCCCCATGCGCCTTTGAAACTCCAGGTGATGAGCCCGGCAATAATTGCCGGTAGGATAAATCCGAGAATTGGCCAAAACCATGCGTACTTATCCAAAAACTTTACGATCGGATTTTTGGCAAGATCTCTCACGAGATTTGGATCGTCGATCTGTCGTTCTGTCCATACCCAACCGAGGTGAGAAAAACAAAGGCCGAAGACTATATTGTCGCTATACCACGGAGAAGAAATGTCTTCATCCGTGTCACTTTTCCAATGATGCCTTCGATGGTTTCCTGCCCATCGCTTTATGCCCCCCTGAGCGCCCATCCCGCCTGCAATACCAAGGCAAATTGCAGTGCCGTCATCGGCTTCAAACGATTTGTGTGTGAAGTATCGATGATAACCGACAGTGATGCCGTAGGCTTTGATCTCGTAAAAGACCATGCATAGCATCCCGTTGACGAAGTCAAGTTCCGGAATTAGCTGGAACCCAAAAATGCGGAGGCTCGGGCCAAAAACGACCATGCAGATTGCTATGGTCATGGGTGTAAAAATTCCCAAAACCATCTCCACTCTTTCCCTTGTAGATGGTGGTCTTTTCTCTATCCGTTTCGTCCTCTTGAGAGGAGCGTAGGATCTTTTCGCGACGGCTTCCATGACTCCTCCTTTCGAGAGGCAAGTGGTTGAACTGCAAAAGGTATAAGCGAAAGTCAAAGAACAACTTTCCTGATTTTAGTATAGCATCCTCGTAAATGGCTTTTGTGATATCCTAAATAAGTCATATAAGAGCTATGTTGGAGACAAAAAAGAAAAAATCAAAACATCTCCAGGTTAAAGATATTTACTTTGCGGATATGGCGACGAAGATGAGAAAGGGGCCGTGGCGTTCCTTTCTTCGCACGGTGTTTCATCGCCCAGTTTCGAGATGTGAGATATTTCGTAAAACTTTCTCGGCAGATTTTAGTGGAACAAAACTGTCTTGGTATTCAAACCTACTTAATAAATTGTATTTAAAATTTGATGGAACTGCGTCGTGTTTTTTTACCGATGAAGGCGCGCTTGTTCTCATTTTTATGGTTTATGGAAATCCGGATGCGACGGACATGCTTGAAATGCCGGGGATGAAAGATGAATTTATAGAAGATAGGGAAGAGACACAGAAGAAAAAGAAGAAGAGTTTCAAAATTGATAAAGAATCAGTAACCGAAGAAGTGAAAGAGGACGGATATCATTTACAATATGAAGAAAAGTTTAAAGATCATGGGAAAGAAATGAAACTTTTTGAACATATTATCTATTCCGGAATTGATAAATTAGTTTTTCGGGCGATTGTTCCACCTAATGTAGCACCTCAAACCTTTGATGATATTTTGGCGATTGGGAAGTCACTTCGGATAAAAGCAGAAAAATAGAAAAGAAAAGGAGAAGAAAGCCCCGCCTGCGTAAACGCGGGCGGGGCAAGTTGCTTTTCTCCTCTCGGAAGAGTAATTTTGTGGAAGCTCTACAGTACGTTGTAAAGGGTTGAGAATCCCTTTCAAAATCTCAGGGGCAGGCCTTTTTCCTGTCAAAAAACGTTTTGTGGGGGATTTTTCATGGCCGAGAAGTATAATTTTGCGGATGATTTGACCGCAAAGGTTTTCAAGTACGGACCGCTCGATGTGGGGATGGACCCACAGCCCTGGATGATGCCACCGCATTTAATCAAGATTGCGATGGTGATGTTTCCGGATGATCCAATCGCGCAAGTTGGTTGGGTGCTCGAAGAGTTCAATCGCCTTGTCCTCGAAGCCATCCATGGCATCGTGGGAGTAATCAAACCGCAGATCGCGTTCTACGAAGAATTTGGGGCGGTAGGTTTGAAGGCTTTCACCGCCACGGTCAAGCTCGCCAAGGAAATGGGGTTTACGGTCATTGAAGATGCCAAGCGCATCGACGGTGGGCCGACGGCCACAGCCTACATTGACGGCCACCTTGGTAAGGTGCCGATCTTTACGGGCGGGGTTGATCAGAACGGTCGTGCTATTCTCGGTTCGATGGTCGGCCCAATGCGGGTTGATTGTATGACGGTGGCGGGCGGGTATATCGGCCCGACATTCGTCGACCAGTTCTTGAAGATTACCGAGGAATACGGCACGGGGGGTTTCTTCGTCACCAAGACGAGCTTTGAGCCACCCTCGGAGATCGAACTCATTCGCACCTGGGAAGAAGGAAAGAAGGGTCCGAACAAAGAAGAAAACTTCGGTGATCTGGTTTGGGAACGTCAAGCCTGCCTGCTTCAGCAGTGGGGCGAAGGGACCGAAGGTGCTTGTGGCATTCGCAGAATCGGCCCTGTCATTGGTGCGACTTTCCCCGAAGAAGCCGCGAAGATGCGGATTATCCTGCCAACGGCCGTCTTCTTAATTCCTGGGTACGGAGAACAAGGTGCAGGCCCCGACGAAGCAGTTGTCGGATTGCGTAAGGATGGTTCTGGCGGCGTCATCAATAGTTCGCGTGGCATCATTAGCTCCTGGTGTGCGATCAACGCGAAGACCGGCGCCAAAGGTCCCTACTTCACCGATTCGGCAAATTTCGTCACTTCCATCAGGCGTGCCACGATCGATTCGCAACGTCGGCTCATTCTTGCTGCTCAGAAAGCGGACAAGTGGCCACACGGCATGCCGCATGTGTTGGCGGCGTAGACAAACCGGTGCCCAGTGCTCTGACCAGTAACTGGTGGGTTTGAAGTTAATGTTTCTGACGCGCGGTGTGCAATTGCACCGCGCGCTTTTTTATTTATTCAAATTTTGCTACAGTTTCACTTATGAAGTCACAATTAGTCAGTTTTCAAAGCGCAGACGGGCTTAATCTTTCCGGACTTTTATACGAACCGAAAAAACGCTCAAAAAAAGTCGCAATCTTTCTCCACGGCAATGGAAATGCTTCTGTGTTTAATAATCCTGGGTTGCAAAATTTAATTGGAGAGACACTCGCGAAAAAGGGCATTGCATATTTTCCGTTCGACAATCGCGGAGCGCATTACATCAAAAGTCTGAAGAAAAAAGTAGGAGGCAAACTCAAACGCTTCACTCTTGGCTCTGGTTTCGAGCTTATTCGTGATTGCGTCAAAGATATTGATGGCGCGGTAGCATTTTTGAAACGGCAAGGATTCAAAGAATTTTATCTTATGGGAGCTTCAACAGGAGCGGTCAAAATTCCTGTCTACAATTTTTACAAACCGAAAAATATTTTCTCCGGGTTTATTTTTCTCGGCGCATCGGATGATACGGGGATTTATTACACAGAGTGGGGGCCTAAGAAATTTTTCTCTATTCTGAAAATGGCGAAGACAAAAATAGAGAAGGGGGAAGGAGAAGAACTTGTGCCAAAGCATTTTGCCGGAACAAATATTATTTCTTGGAAATCACTTTTTGATACGATAAATCCAGACGGGGACTACAATATTTTTCCATTCAATGAATATTGGAATGATCTCCATCTCGCAAAGAAGAAAAAGCTGTTCCGGGAATTACAATCAATCAAAACATCATCTCTCTTTATTTATGGAGCTAAGGATGAGTTTTGCTATGGAAAGGTTCCCCAAATTGTCGAAACTCTCAAAGAAAAAATCCTCCATAAAAAAATATTTGATTTTCGTATCATACAAAATTCTGACCATGGTTATCACGGCAAAGAAAAAGAGCTCGCGAAGCTCCTTGCAGATTGGCTAGGGACTCACTAAGATAGAGGGATGACAGCAGCAATTCTCCTCTACGTTCTTCACTTCAGTTACTTCGGCATTTTTGTCGTTATTTTTGCCGAATCGGGATTTCTCCTTGGATTTTTCTTGCCGGGGGATTCGCTTCTTTTTACCGCGGGAGTTCTCGCATCACAGGGGATTTTCAATATTTGGATTCTCGTCCCGCTCATTGTAGTTGCGGCGATTCTCGGAGATAGCTTTGGCTACTATATGGGGAATAAATTCGGGCCGAAGATTTTCATTCGGAAAGATTCATTTTTTTTCAAACAGGAGTATGTAGAGCGTACAAACAAGTTTTATAAAACATATGGCAAGAAGACGATCATTCTCGCGCGCTTTGTACCGATCGTCCGTACCTTTGCTCCAATTTTTGCTGGTATTGGCGAGATGAAATATTCTACGTTCCTTTCTTTTAATATGATTGGAGGACTTCTCTGGGGTTCCGGGATGCTTCTCCTCGGTTTCTTTTTTGGCCGAGTATTTCCGGGAATCGAACACTATCTTACTTATATCATTGTAGCGATTGTCGTCATCTCCATTTTTCCCATCGCGCGGGAATTTTTCAAGAAGCGTTGAAAAGTTCTATAAAAGGAATATACTTTTGTCTTCGAACTGGTTCATTTTACAGCTTGGGAGGGCTTGCTCGTGGCACAGCGGAAGAGTCAGGACGAAGTGGAGGACGAAATGCTCGTCATCCTTGGTAAGAAAAAACAAATTGCACAGTCGGAACTCTTTTCGCTTTTTAATAGCAATGAGGTTTCCGATGTCACTTTGTGTCAGGCGGTACGAGCGCTGGAGGATAGAGGGAGAATCAGCGCTTTCCGCCATGACAGTCGTACCACTCTTTCCTTCCGTCACTGATGGAAGGATGTTTTACCGGAAGTTGCAAGACTTCTGGTTTTTTCTTTTCAGGGGTATACTAAAAACACTTATTTTTTTATGACAACTTTTGCATTTATTGTTCTGTGTCTTTTTCTTCTCGTCGGTTATATTTCGATTTATCGAAGGAAAGATTTGTTCACCCCTTCGCAAGATCGTGTTTTCTTTACACATCTTCTTATCATCGTACTTTTTCTCGTAGTCTGTATTGTGAGTGCTCTTCATCTTGTCGATAGTATAAACTCTGGAGTGTATGATTTCTTTCATTCTTTCTGGAATTCTCGTTTCGATACAGTAATGATCATGGCAAGTTTTCTTGGAAGTGCGGAGAACTTATCAGTTTTGTCTTGCCTTCTTCTTATCGTGCTTCATTTTCGAAAAGAACGTAGACTTTTCTTTTTTACGTTCATCTCTTTGGCAGGCGCTGTCGTGTCCGATCTTACTCTTAAAAGTATTTTTCATATCGCCCGGCCGACAGTGGAGCTTATTCCCGAGACCTTTTGGAGTTTCCCGAGCGGACACTCGACAATGATAGTGGTATTTCTTTCCGCAGTTTATTACGCATGGACTAGAATGTATCCAAATGTCGGAAGAGGAAAAAGATATATTGCTTTGACATTCGTCTTTCTTTTGTCACTTCTTGTCGGTGTAAGTCGTCTCTATCTCGGCGCTCATTGGCTTTTTGATGTCATTGGGGGATATCTTCTCGGTCTCTTTTGGGTTTCGTATGCATATTTGAGCCCTCGGCCAAAGGTGCTATAGTCTCTGCTTAACCTAAAGATTTGATGATTCTCCTTGATGGAAAAAAAGTAAGCAAGGATAGGTCTCTACTCCTGAAAAATAAGGTAGCGTCTTTTACAGTTGCACCGACGCTCGCGATTTTACAAGTTGGAGACGATGAGCGCTCCGGGGCGTATATTCGCCAGAAGAAACTTTTTGGCGAGAAGATCGGATGCAAAGTTCTACATATCTCTTTTCCCGAAAAAGCTGATAGCAAAGAAATTTTTGAGAAAATAAAAATGCTAAATGCCGACACTTCTGTGCACGGTATTATTCTTCAGTTGCCTGTACCTTCGCATTTAAATTCTCAATTTATTATAGAATCAATAGATCCAAGAAAAGATGTTGATGGGCTCCACTCTGAAAACGCGAAAAAACTTTCAGATGGAGATACGAGCGGATTTATCCCCGCAACTGCAAAAGGGGTTATCTCGCTTCTTGATGCGTATAAAATTCCTATCAAAAATAAAAAGGCGACAGTGGTGGGACGTTCCGCTCTTGTGGGCACTCCGACCGCACTCTGTTTGAAAAATCGCGGAGCGGAAGTTACCGTGGTGCATCGTGGAACAGAAAATATTCCTGGAAAAACAAAAAGCGCAGACATTCTCGTCGTTGCAGCCGGGCATCCGAAACTTATCGACGTTCGTCACGTTTCGCCCGGGTCTTGCGTTATAGATGTTGGGATCAATCTAGTAACGGGAGAGAAGCTCGAGGACGAGATTCCCAAGAAGAAATTGGTTGGGGATGTCGACTTTGAAGCTGTGAAAGGTATTGTGGAGGCCATTTCTCCTGTTCCTGGTGGGGTGGGGCCTATGACCGTCCTTTCTCTCTTTGAGAATCTCGTGCTCGCCTACGAGCGAAGTAGAAAATAGGCTGTGGTATAATGGTTTAAAAGCGAAATTACTAGCGAGTTAATTTATAAATTTATGGACGAAAATAAGACAGTTGGAAATGGAGGACCACTCAATCATCAGGGTGTGAGAAAGGCGCTTATGGTTTTTCTTGTCGTCCTTTCTGTTTTCTTTATCTTTAAAACGATAAATGAAATAAAAACAGGACAATTTATCGGAAGCGGTACGACTGCAACCAATCTTATTTCAGTTTCAGGAACTGGAGATGTTTCAGCCGTTCCTGATATCGCGACCTTCTCACTTACTGTTACAAAATCTGATAAATCTGTTTCAGTTGCTCAACAAGCGACGACCGACAAGATGAATGCCGTTATTTCAACGCTTAAAGATACGTACAAAATTGATGATAAAGATGTGAAGACGACGAGCTACGACATCCAGCCGAATTATGATTATATACAAAGTGTTTGTACGCAAAATCCTTGTACGCCATCGAGACAAGTACTTCGAGATTATTCCGTGTCTCACAGCATAATGGTAAAGATTCGGGATACTGCAAAAGCGGGAGATATTATTGCGGCAGTCGGCTCTCTCAATGTCGAATATGTGAGCGGGCTTAGTTTCAGTATTGATAATCAGGATGATTTGAATGCCCAGGCGCGAAAGAAAGCGATTGATCAGGCAGAAGCAAAAGCAAAAGTTTTGGCGAATGACTTGGGAGTGACTTTAGTGCGGATCGTGAGCTTCAATGAAGAAGGGAGCTCTCCAATTCTTTTCGATAGAGGAGCTATGTCTGCGGCGCCCATGATGGAGAAAGCTGCCGCACCGAATATTCCAACAGGTGAAAACAAGATTACTTCAAACGTGACGATTACGTACGAAATTCGCTAGAATTTAAGGATATTTTTGGTAAGAAAGACTGCCGGCTCCGGCAGTTTTTCTTTGTTGACTTCTTTCCCAAAAAGAGTACTATATATGAATAACCCCGCGGGGTGTTTTTTAATCCAAAAAAATATGTCAAAACTTACTGAATACATCAAAGATACGCAAGCAGAATTGAAACACGTCAGCTGGCCGACTCGAAGCCAGGCGATCATGTTTACTGTTGTTGTTATCCTCATTTCTATCGTCGTCTCATTCTTCCTGGGACTTTTCGATTCACTCTTTCAATTTATTCTTTCAAAGATCGTTTAACTTCTAACCTTTTCTCATATGGCAAAACAAAAAATTGATGAAGGACGAAATTGGTATGTCATCCACACCTATGCTGGATATGAAAATGCCGTTGCTCGAAATTTGAAACAGCGCATCGAATCTCTCGGAATGGAGAACAAAATTTTTAACGTGCTTGTCCCAACCGAAAAGAAAATCAAAATCAAAGGTGGCAAGCGAGTAGAAGAGGAAGAAAAAATCTATCCTGGATACATTCTTGTGGATATGATCGTGACTGATGATTCTTGGTACGTTGTCCGAAACACTCCTCGTGTAACTGGTTTCGTCGGCTCTGGTGTGTACCCGGTTCCAATCGATCAAAAAGAAGTGGACGCGCTCTTTAAGAGAATGCAGTCTGATACCGTAAAGCATACTATTGATCTCGCTCCAGAAGACCACGTGATGATCGTTGACGGTCCATTCAAAGACTTGGACGGCAAGGTGAACGAAGTGGATCAGGAAAGAGGAAAGGTAAAAGTGCTTGTTTCTATGTTCGGGCGAGAGACTCCAGTTGAATTGGATTTCTTGCAAGTTAAGAAAGCTTAGAAAAATAACGAGCGAAGCGACTATATTTTTCTTAGTCCCGCCCTCATCCAATGTTCTACGTTTATGTGATTGAAAGAACGAAAGATGACTATTTGTACATAGGATATACAGCTGATTTGCGCCGTAGGTTCAAAGAACATAGTAATGGACAAAAGTGTAGATTGGTATATTATGAGGCGTACTTCGATAAGAAAACGGCGCAAAATCGAGAGGTAAAGCTTAAACAGTTCGGTGGAGCGTGGCGTTCACTAAAGAAGAGAATAGAAGGTAATTAAACGATATAAATGAGGGCGGGATGGTGATTTATATAGTCACTCCGTTCCTTAAAAATCAACCATGGCAAAGAAAATAACAAAGAAATTGAAGCTTGTGATCGCCGGGGGAAAGGCAAACCCAGCGCCACCAATTGGTCCTGCTCTCGGTCAAGCCGGTATTAACATTGGGGAGTTCGTCACCAAGTTCAACGCCGCAACCAAGGATATGATCGGAGACCTCGTTCCCGTACAAGTTTTTGTATACGAAGACCGAACATTCTCTTTTGTCACCAAGACTCCTCCCGCATCGAGCCTTATCATGAAGGCGATCAAGATCGACAAGGGATCCGGTAAGCCAAACACTTCAAAGGTAGGAAAAATCACTCGAGCGCAGATCAAAGCAATTGCAGAAAAGAAACTTCCGGATTTGAACGCGAATGATGTTGCGGGGGCTATGAAGATCATTGAGGGGTCAGCAAGAAGCATGGGTGTGGATGTCATTGGATAAATTTAAATAAATTCTTAAAGCAAAAAACTGCCTCGCGAGGCAGTTTTTTGCTTCTTGTGCTAAACTAATTACATTATTACTTCTTCATTTTTATGAACAAAAAAGGATTTATCGTACCTACACTTTTAGCAATAATCGCGTTACTAGTTATCGGCGGTGGCATTTATATTTACAAAAGAAAATCTTCTTCCTCTCAAATGTTTCCCTCACCTTCTCCTTTAGAGACGAGAACATCCCTAACTACTTTTGAAACTAATTCTGACCCTTCCTCATCTCAATTCAATTGCTCGTCAGAATATAACGCCAATATAAAAGATATAACAGGGTTAAGGGGGTGTTGGTTTACACCACATGGTGCTCTACGAAATGTCACTTTTTTGGAAAACAATACTTTTTTCTTTCATGAGGGAGATGTAGCCGACCTTGCATACAAGGGGGTATACAAAATTAATGGTGCGATTATAACTCTTCAGTTCGACGATCGCAGAAAGGATTTGCAGTTATTACTCTCGAGTGATGGTGTGACGAAATATCTCAAGAATGAACAAGAAAAAGAATATTTTATCTTTCCATAATTATCTCTCCAACGTCACCCAAGAGTATTTCAAATCTCCAAACATTTTTTCTTCTCTGAAAGTTTCTTTTTTGAATTCGTCTTCATAGGCTGGAAAGAATGAATCAGCTTCTTTTTCTGATTGGATGAGCGTGAGGTAAAGGCGTGTTGCGAAGGGAAGGGCTTGGGTATAGATTTCTCCTCCGCCAATTACGAAAACTTCTTCGTAGCCTTTTTCTTGTTTTGCTTTGTGGATTGCATCTTTGATCGTGTTGGCCACAATGCACCCTTCTGCTTTGAAATCCTTATTTCTAGTGACAATGATATTCGCTCGGCCGGGAAGCGGTCTGCCAATAGATTCATACGTCTTTCGCCCCATAATGATCGGGTGACCCATTGTGAGTGCCTTAAATCGCTTCAAATCATCGGGAATTCGCCACAAAAGCTCGTTTCCTTTCCCTAAACCTCTTGTTTTCTCGCTTATGCCAGCTATGAGACTAATGTGATTTTGTTCGTGCATAGAAGGTTGGGAAATTGATGCTTTGTCTAGTGGAAGTAGAAACTTTTTTCGCGGTATAATTGATGCACCTAATTCTATTCTTTTCCACTGACTATGTCATCATACGAAATCGAAATTAAAAGCCTTCTTGGTTCGAAGGAAAAAGCAGATGCGCTTCGCAATAAAATCGTGAAGAAATTTGGCAAGCAATCTGTCGAGAAATCCAAACAGCTTAATCACTACTTTATTGGCGGTGATATGACGAAATTCAAAAAGAATTTTGCGGATAAGGTCTCGAAAGATAAGCTTGCTGTCTTTGAAAAAACTGTAGATCATGGCAAAAAGATTTCTGTTCGTACGCGCCGAACCGACAAAGATACGATTTTGGTAGTGAAGGCTTCAATTGATGACACGACAAGCTCAAACGGCATTTCTCGAATGGAATTTGAGCAGAAACTTCCGATGACTTTGGATGAATTGGATAAGCTCCTTCTCGACTCTGGCTTCCAATATCAAGCGAAGTGGTCTCGGGAAAGGGAAGAGTACACTTTGCCCGGGTTACATATTTGTATTGATAAAAATGCTGGCTATGGATATCTCGCTGAGTTTGAGAAAGTCGTGGGTGACGAAAAAGAAAGCGACGGGGCGCAGAAAATGCTCCGCTCGCTTATGCAAGAATTTGACGCAGAAGAATTGAAACAAGACAGACTCGAGAGAATGTTTGCACATTACAATGGTCACTGGCAGGAATACTACGGGACTGATAAAATTTTTGATATCAAATAAATTATTATTAATTTACAAAAAAATGTATCTTTCAGATGTTGATATAAAAAAAGCACTTAAGAAAGGAGAAATCAAAATCGATCATTTTGACGAATCGCGACTTCAGCCGGCGAGCTACGACATTTTGCTCGATAATAAATTTATTATTACTGACGCGCATTTCACCGACTACATTGATCCAGTTCGAAAAGTTTTTCCAAAAACTCGCGAAGTAGTGATTTCAGATAACGAAATGTTCACACTTCATCCTGGAATGAATGTGCTCGGTTCTTCGATGGATTTCTTTGGTTCTGAGAAATATTTGATCCAGCTTTCTGGTAAATCCTCGCTCGCGCGCATTGGCCTTGTGGTCCACAACACCGCAGGAGTCATTAATCCTGGGCATTTTCTCCATATCACTTTCGAACTTTCAAACGTAAACAGCGTACCGATCATTCTTCGTCCAAAGATGGCTATCGGACAGATTCTTTTCTCAGTGCTCTCATCTCCCACAGAGAAGCAATACAAAGATACTGGCCGATATCATAAAAATGATTGGACGTCCTACATTCCTCCAAAAGAAAAGATGCCGACAATGAAAGTGTTTACTGAAAAGGCAATGAAAGCAAAAACAAAGAAGCGATAATTTTCTACGAACTATGGAAAGACGACATCCCGAATATCAATACCTCGATATCCTCCAAGACATCTTGGACAATGGTTTTGAGAAAAAGGAATTCAATACCGGCATCGCTATCAAAAGCGTGTTCGGCAGGATGATGCGTTACGATCTCTCAAAGGGATTTCCGCTCCTCACAACTAAGAAAGTTTTCTTGAAAGGAATTATTTACGAGCTTCTCTGGTTTTTGCAAGGCAGTTCAAATATAAAATATCTTGTAGACAACGACGTACATATTTGGGATGAGTGGGCTTACAAAGGCTACAAGAAAGCGATGGAGAAAAAGGAAGTGCCAGAAATGACTCAGCCTGATTTCATCACAAAACTCAAAGCTGAAAAAGCAGACAGCGAATTTACGCTTAAATATGGAGAGCTTGGTCCAGTCTACGGCAGACAGTGGCGAAAGTGGAAGGCGAGCGATGGGCGAGAGATTGATCAGCTTGGCTGGGCAGTGGAGAAGACCAAAAATTATCCTGATCGAAAACACGTTGTCGTCTCCGCATGGAATCCAGAATATGTGTACGAGATGGCACTTCCGGGCAAATCAATGGTGCTTGTGCCGTGCCATGTACTTTTCAATATCAATGTGACGAACGGTAGACTTTCGCTTTCGCTCTATCAGCGCTCATGCGACACATTTCTCGGCGTGCCATTCAATATCGCAAGTTATGCGCTTCTCACCATGATGCTCGCGCAAGTTACAGGCAACAAGCCGGGGGACTTCGTCCATTTTCTCGGCGACACGCATGTGTACGGCAATCACTATGATGCGGTGAAAGAACAACTCACCCGAGAGCCGCGCCCATTCCCAATAATGAAATTAAATCCGAATGTGAAAAGCATTGATGATTTTAAATTTGAAGATTTCACGCTTGAGGGTTACGATCCGCATCCAACGATCAAAGCAGCGATCACGACTGTCGGGGGATTCAATGAGAAGGATAGGAAGGATTTTTCGTATAAAGATAAGAAGACAGCTTAAATTCTAAAAATAGCCGCGCGAGGCAGAGCCTCGCGCGGCTTCGTCTATCTCTTGACTTTTCTGTATTTTAGTGTATACTACTGAAAGTTTGAACGTTAAAAAAGCTTGCAGGTTAGCCACGGAATTTGGGTAAATCAGAATGGTTTCTCCAAATTCCGTGGCTATTTCGGCCGCGATAACCATAAATCAGAGAGGAGGGTCGCATGTTTCCAGTCACACTTGGGCATTTTGTGCCGCAATACGCGGCCCAAGAACATATCACCCGGCAACGACCAGGCGATTTCCAACTCATATCGGGCGGGGTAGCTGATATGGGACGCTTGATCATGAATGTCACCGATGAGCGGTACAGCCGATTCCTAAGCGGTTGGAAAACTCTGTACTTCATGACAGTAGAACACGCCGAGAAGTACGCTGACCATTATGAGGACTTCAAGGTCGGCGCAGGATTTCACGCCATCCGATATGATCGGCCCGTAGGACATCCGGATCGGCACAAAACTTTTCTCGGTCATAACACAAAGCCCACGAGGGAGACCGAAAAAATTTGCGCAGAGCATCGGGCTCTGGAGCAAGCCAAAGGAGCTGGTTACGATGAGATCATCGGAATCGTAACCGTTGGCAAGCCGAGGCTCCCAGAAAGGGAAATAGAAGAGTTGGTTACGCCGACTCTCCATCCGTGCATAAAGTGCCAACGTGAGCTCGCGATGCATCCTCTTATGAGACGCCGCACGCTGGTCATCACCTGTAAGTTTGAGACCCATCCGCACCCTATAGAATATCAGTGTCATACTTTCGGCCAGATTCTCCGATTACACGGGCAATCTGGCAAAATCCGCTAAACAAGCATCCGTGCTGTTTGGCGGATGTTTGTTTTATGTAAATATTTTCTCAATATGTTAGTATTGAAGAAATAAACACTTCTATGATTTAACTCCCGAAATCTGAATACTTACCAGATAATCAGCCATTTCAATGACTCAAAATTTAAAATTCATAAAAAAACAGGATCCGGCGGTCTACAAAGCAATCGTCGGGGAGGAAAAACGGCAGGCGGAAGGGCTCGAGCTCATTCCTTCAGAAAATTATGTTTCGCAGGCGGTGCTTGAAGCGAACGGATCTGTTCTGACCAACAAATATTCGGAAGGTTACATCGGCAGGCGTTATTACGGCGGGCAGGAGTTTACGGATGCCATCGAGAAGCTTGCTATCGAGCGCGCCTGTAAACTTTTCGGTGCGAAGTACGCAAATGTTCAGCCGCTCTCCGGAGCTCCTGCAAATGTCGCCGCATATTTTGCGCTCATGAATCCGGGCGACACCATTCTCGGAATGGATCTCGCGCACGGCGGCCACCTTACACACGGTCATCCGGTCACTTCCATTTCGAAAGTGTTCAAATTTGTGCGCTACAGTATGAAAAATATTGAGACGGGGGAGATCGATTACGAAGGTCTTCGACAAACTGCGCTTCGAGAAAAACCGAAAGTAATTCTTGCCGGATATTCTGCATATCCGCGCGAGCTTGATTACGCGAAGTTTGTGGAGATCGCGCGTGAAGTCGGAGCGATCTCGATGATGGACATCGCACACATCGCCGGACTCATTGCGGGAAAGGTGGTGAAAAATCCTTTTGATTATGGATTTGATGTGATGACTTCTACGACACACAAGACGCTTCGCGGCCCACGAGGCGGACTCATTTTGGTCCGAGAAAATGAAGAGCTTGCAAAGAAAATTGATAAATCGGTTTTCCCGGGGCTTCAAGGCGGACCGCATATGAATCTTATTGCTGGCAAAGCAGTAGCATTTGGCGAGGCACTGAAACCGAGTTTCAAAAAATATGCACAGCAAATATTGAAAAATGCGAAAGCGATGGAAGAAGTTTTCCGCCGCGAAAAAGTGCGGATGATAACGGGGGGAACTTCAAATCATCTTATCTTGGCAGATGTCTGGGGTTCGCTCGGAGTTTCAGGGAAAGAAGCGCAGACGGTCCTCGATGAAGTGGGAATTACACTCAATATGAATATGATTGCGGGGGATACGAGAAAGCCAATGGACCCGTCAGGTATTCGATTTGGCACGCCGGCAATCACGACGCGAGGATTCAAGGAGAAAGAATGTGCGCGAGTGGCGGAACTTATCATTGAAACTTTGCGAAACAAAGGCGACGAAAAGAGGAAAAAAGAAATTCACGTGGAAATAATCAAGCTCGCAAAAAAGTTTCCAATTCCGGATAAATTCATTTAAATATGAAGCAAAAAGGGAAATACATTATTCTTGAGGGGCTTGAGGGAACCGGAAAGGGAACTCAAGTCGAGAAATTGCGAGAACGGCTCGAAAAGCTTGGAAAGCGAGTGATTGTTGTACGTGAGCCGGGAGGGACACCGATTGGCGAGGAGATTCGAAAAATTTTGAAATCACCTTATATTATTCGTACGCCAGAAACGGAAATATTTATGTTTAGCGCCGCGCGAGCGGAGCTCGCGCGGCAGATCGTCCTGCCTGCCCTCGAGAAAGGCGTGAATGTCATCTCCGACCGATCTTTTCTCTCGACTTTCACCTATCAAATCTACGGCCACCAGAGAATGGATCTTATGCTTATGTTTGAGAAACTCACAGCTGAAGCTGTCGGCACAATTCGTCCCGACCAAATTATCATTCTTGATATTGCTCCTAAAAAAGGACTTGAGCGAGCTCAAAAAAGAAACGCGGGGGAAAAAGATCGCTTTGACGATCTCGGAGTCCCATTTCACGAACGAGTTCGCGCTGGTTATATCGAGGCTGCGCGGAAATCTGATTTTCCACTCATCTCCACAGACAAATCAATTGAAGAGGTGTCTGAAGAAATCTGGCAGAAAGTCAAAAAGTTTTTCTAAAAAAGTTTCAATATTTAATTGATTTTGTACCCCTTTTCTTGTAGTATCGCTAAAGACTTGGAATTGTTCCGAGTGCGCCCTTAAGTAAACCCCTGTTGGAAGGAGGACTGCAATGTTTAAACGCATTCTGATCGCCAACCGAGGCGAAATTGCGTTGCGCATCATTCGTACATGTAAACGGCTCAACATCGAGACCGTAGTTGTATACTCGCAGGCCGACAAGGATGCGGTGTACCTCAAGTTGGCTGACCGTGCAATCTGCATCGGGCCAGGACCAGCGAAAGCGAGTTACCTCAAGGTGAACACCATTATCGCGGCGGCCGAAATTGGCGACGTGGAAGCGGTGCACCCAGGTTACGGGTTCTTGAGTGAGAATGCGCACTTTGCGGAAGTTTGCCGCGCGTGCAAGATCACATTCATTGGACCGCCGACGCAAGTCATCGAGACACTCGGCAATAAAATTAGCGCGCGACAGCTGGCAAAAGCGGCTGGCGTGCCGACAGTGCCTGGCTCGGAAGGAGCACTCAGTAATGTCGAGGAAGCCCTTGCGATTTCGCAAAAAATCGGCTACCCGGTGCTTTTGAAAGCGGCAGCGGGTGGCGGTGGGCGCGGCATGCGTATCTGTCACAACGATGCCTCGCTCCGGATGTATTTTACGCAAGCGAGCAATGAAGCCGAAGTGGCTTTTGGCGATGGCACCGTGTATCTCGAGAAGTATATCGAGAGCGCGAGGCACATCGAGGTGCAAATCCTCGCTGACGAACATGGCAACGTGATTCACCTCGGCGAACGCGACTGCACGATTCAACGCCGCAATCAGAAGCTCATCGAGGAATCACCCTCTCTCGCGCCTGGGTTTGGGAAACGCGAGCGCTATGACATACAGGTCGCAGCGGTGAGGCTCATGAAGACGGCCAAGTATGCGAATGCCGGCACGGTCGAGTTCATTTATGACATAAAGGCGGGCAAGTTTTATTTCATGGAGGTCAACACGCGCTTGCAAGTCGAGCACCCCGTCACCGAAATGGTAACAGGACTAGACTTGGTTGAAGAGCAGTTGCGGGTTGCATCCGGCGAACCTCTTCGCTTCCGCCAGAAAGACATTCAATTTCTGGGGCATGCGATTGAATGCCGCATCAACGCGGAAGATCCTCGTAATGGCTTTATGCCGTCGCCGGGGAAAATCGGAATGTTTTTGCCGCCAGCAGGCAATAACATTCGTATGGACACGCATATGTATGCTGGCTATACGGTTCCACCGAACTACGATTCCTTGCTGGGAAAGCTCATCGTACATGGGTTGACTCGGAAGGAAGCACTCCTTCGCATGCGCTTTGCACTGGATCAGATGGTGCTAGAAGGCGTGGCGAACACAGCATCTTTCCTTCGCGAGATTCTCCAAGATGCGAATTTCGTTGCTGGGAGTTATGACACATCGTTTGTGAACAAGCGAGTTGGTCCGACTTAAAAAAGGAGGACATAAAAGTAACGCATTGCAGGCTTTGCAGTGCGTTTTTCTTTTCTCGCAGAGTTCGGTATGATGGTCGTATGTCAGACAAGAATCTCCAGTTTTTATTCGAGATAGGAACGCTTCGCAATATGCAAAGAGGCTGGTACCAGCACTTTGGAATGGAGGTAGCAAGCGTAATGGAACACAGTATGCGCGTGGTTTTTTTAGCCCTTCTTATCGCGCGGAAAGAGGGAGTGAAAAATGAAGAAAAGATATTAAAGATGGCCATTGCTCACGATTTGTCTGAAACGAGAACAAGTGATCTTTGTTATATGCAAAAAGTGTATGTGGAGGAGGATGACAAGCGAGCTATTCATGATTTGTTTTCAGGAACAATTTTTTCTGATTTCGATGAGAAAATTTTGAAGGAATATAAGGAAAGGAAGACTATTGAAGCAAAGATTGTAAAAGACGCTGATAATCTCGACATTGATATTGAACTGAAAGAGCTAGAAGAAAGAGGTTCGAAGTTGCCAGCGAAACTTCAGCCGACTCGAGAATTTGTCAGAAAGACGAAATTTTATACGAAGACCGCAAAGAAATTGTGGGATGCTGTACAGAAAGAGAATATAAGTGAGTGGCATCTCCATACGAACAAGTGGTACAAGATTAAGAATGCTGGAAAATGAAAGAAACTTTAGAAATTCTTGTTGAAAAAGCTCTGCGGGCACTTTCCATAGAAATGGAGAGCATTTCTTTTGAACACCCGGACGAGATGTCACACGGAGACTATTCCACGAACATTGCACTCGTTCTCGCAAAAAAGCTTGCCAAAAATCCTCGAGATATTGCAAATCAGATTGTAGTTGAAATACAGGAGAATCCTTTTCCAAAAGAGATCTCAAAAGTGGAAGTTGCCGGAGCGGGATTTATTAACTTCTATCTTTCACAAAAATATTTTGCCGACGGAGTGAAAGATATTCTGAAACAAGGCAAAAAATTCGGACAGAGTAAAATCGGCGCGAAGAAGAAAGTGCTAGTTGAATACTCTTCACCAAATATTGCAAAACCTTTTACTGTCGGGCATCTCCGCTCGACCGTCATTGGCGATGCTGTCGCGAATATTTCTCTAGCCTGCGGCTACAAAGTGATTCGAGATAATCACCTTGGAGACTGGGGAACACAATTTGGAAAGGTGATTGTCGCAATCAAGAAGTGGGGAGACGAATCGATGATTGAGAAGAGCAAAAATCCAGTAAAAGATTTGGTTGATTTGTATGTAAAATTTCATGACGAAGCTGAAAAGGACGCGACGCTTTCCGAAGAGGCTCGAGAATGGTTTTTGAAACTCGAAAAAGGAGATAAAGAAGCAAAAAGAATTTGGAAGAAATGTATTGATTGGTCAATGCTTGAATTCGAAAAAATCTATAAGCGGCTTGGAGTGCATTTTGACACAACACTTGGCGAGTCTTTTTTCAAAGATAAAACTGGCGCAGTCTATGAAGAGCTTGAAGCAAAAAAACTTATGCGGGAGAGCGAAGGCGCACGGGTGGTATTTTTTGAAGATGAAAAACTCCCTCCTCTTATTGTAAAGAAAACAAATGATAC
This sequence comes from Minisyncoccota bacterium, assembly GCA_028710915.1. Classification (GTDB taxonomy): domain Bacteria; phylum Patescibacteriota; class Minisyncoccia; order Phycocordibacterales; family JAQTLZ01; genus JAQTLZ01. The sequence goes on from JAQTTF010000005.1 coordinate 22,036, forward strand.
GACTATCTACGCAGCACGAGACTTGGCGGCGGATTTGTATCGAAAAGAAAAATATGGAGCGGGGCTCAAAATCATAAATGAAGTTGGTTCCGAACAGACGCTTTATTTCCGACAAATATATGAGGTGGAAAAAATGCTTGGTTGGTTTGCCGAAGGCGAGCGCGTGCACGTAATGCATGGGCTTTACAGATTTGAAGATGGAAAGATGAGTACGCGAAAGGGAAATGTCATTTGGCTTGAAGATATTCTTGATGAGGCGGTGAAGCGAGCGGGGGAAGTAAACCCGGAATGTGCAGATATTGTGGGAATTGGAGCAATAAAATTTAATGATCTTCGCAGAAACAGCAAACAAGATATTGTCTTCAAATGGGAAGATGTCTTGAATCTCACTGGTGATTCTGGCCCATATATTCAATACTCAGCAGTCCGTTCGAGATCTGTGCTTACAAAAGCAGAAGAGGAAGGAGTGAAAGAATCATTGAAAGTTGTGCCTGAAAAAGATTTTGGCGTGGAAAGACTCATCGGACGATTTCCTGAAGTGGTAGAACGAGCATGCGGGGAATACGCTCCGCATTATATTGCAACGTATCTCATTGAGCTCTCTGCGGCATTCAATGGGTTTTATGGAAGAGAAAAAATTGTCGACGCGACAGATGAATTCTCTCCTTACAAAGTTGCGCTTTCACACGCCGTCTCGATTGTCCTCGAAAACGGTCTTACTCTTTTGGGCATACAAGTGCCTTCTAAAATGTAATATGGATAAAGAAACAATTCAAAATCAGGAGTCGGTGGAAGACGCAGGTGATGAAGAAATCGTCTCAGCACTCATAAAACACATTGTCGGCCCCTGTGAATCTGTTGTGAATGGTAAAGTGTTTAATATAAGAGATTTTTATCTTGGACAAGCGAGAGAACTGCTTGATCCGGCTAATAAAAAAAGAGTAAAAGATCCAGAGCAAATAAAGAGATTGAGACAAATTATCCAAATAGCCGAACCCTCGTAAAGAGTTTTATGAAAAAAATTGTTCTTGCCTCAAGTTCCCCGCGCCGAAAAGAGCTTTTTTCGAAGCTCGGCGTTCCGTTTGAAGTTGTGCCGAGTGATTTCAATGAAGTTCTTGATCCGAAAATTTCGCCTAGAGAACTCGCAATGAAACTTGCTTTGGGAAAAGCGAGAGCCGTCACTTATAAATTTCCCGACGCAATTATTATCGGGGCGGATACGATTGTCGCGGATGAAGAAGGTGTTTTAGGAAAACCGAAAACCCCAGAAGAAGCTGGCGCGATGCTTCGGCGTCTTTCCGGGAAAACTCACTCGGTATTTACGGGTTTTACTGTGATGGACTCAAAGACGAAAAAAACTGTTTCGGATGTCTGCGAATCAAAAGTCACTTTCAAAACTCTCGATCCTGCAGAGATCGAGAAATATATTGTAACTGGCGAGCCACTTGAAATGGCTGGAGCGTATGCGATCCAAAGCGGCGCGAAAGACCTAATTGAGAAATATGAAGGAGACTATAATAATATCGTAGGCCTTCCTCTTATGCTTCTTCGGCACGCTTTAAAGCTCTTCGGTATTGATATTGTGAAATAAACATTGTCTGGTTTGCGCGCAAATTATAACCTGGTAGTATTAAATCTATGGAAGGAGATTATGAAAAAGTAGATCTGGAGAAAAATGCGCCTCCAGCGGTTCCTCATCATCACTTTCGACCTCATTATTACGGGGGAATTGTGAGACAGGCGCTTTTTGCCATTGGTATCATTATGATTATTGGTATGCCGGTTTTTGTCGATAAGATCAATTTCAGCGGGTTTTTTCTTCTTCTCGTTATCCTTGCCGTAAATCTTTTCGCGGGACTTACTAATCCGAGACAGCTTCAAGTTATCTTAGGCGATTTTATTATTTCTCTCATCGGACTTGTGTTTTTTGAGCTCATCGCCTTTTTTTACTACGCAGCTTTTCATACTGCAGATCTTTATTTTTGGTTTAACCAGCTTCTCGTTGTTCTTTTCTTCGTTTCTCTTTATTTTAGTGTAAAAACATTTCGAGGCATGACAACTGACCATACAACTCCAGAAGAAGAACAACAGAAGAAGGGCATAGAGAAAGATTTATAAACTGGCTCGTAGAGAGCCTCTTCTTATGTTAAAATTGCCTAATTACAGGCGATTTTTCGTATATGGCTTCGGAAGACCAAGAAAAAAATAAAAAAAGTCCTATTGCGCTTCGAGAGGAAGAGGTGCTTCGATTTTGGCAGGAAAATAAAATTTTTGAGAAAAGTAAAAAAGAACGCGAGCATTCGCCCGAGTATGTTTTCTATGACGGCCCGCCATTTGCCACAGGATTGCCCCATTTCGGGCATATTCTTGGAAGCACGATCAAAGATGCGGTGCCTCGCTATCAGACGATGCGAGGAAAGCGAGTGGACAGGCGTTGGGGCTGGGATTGCCATGGGTTGCCGATCGAAAATATCGTTGAAAAAGATTTGAAAGTGTCCGGCAAGAAACAGATTGAAGAAATCGGCATTGAAAAATTCAATGAATATGCTCGGAGCAAAGTCTTGGGCTATGTGCATGATTGGAAAAAAACTGTTGATCGAATCGGCCGATGGGTGGATTTTGATGGTTCGTATAAGACGATGGACAACACATTCATTGAGTCAGTCTGGTTTGCGCTCGGTGAGATGAATAAGAAAGGATTGCTGTATGAAGGCACTCGCGTTTTGCCGTATTGCCCGCGTTGTGAGACTCCGATCGCCAACTCCGAAATTGCAATGGATGGAAGCTATAAAGATATCAATGATATCTCTGCATATGTGAAGTTTGAGCTTCTAGATGAGCCTGGAACATTTGTACTTGCATGGACGACGACCCCGTGGACTTTGCCGGGTAATTTTGCTTTGGCGGTAAATCCGAAAATTAAATATGTAAAAGTAAAAATTGAGAATGGAATATTTGTTCTTGCAAAAGATCGGATCGTAGCATTGAAAGATAAGCCGTATGAAATTGTCGAAGAATTTGAGGCAAAGAAAATTATTGGCAAATCATATAAACCACTTTTCCCGTATTTCACCGAGAAAAATTTCCCAAACAAAGAGCGTGCTTGGAAAATTTATGGAGCGGAATTTGTTACAACGACTGATGGAACCGGTGTAGTGCACATTGCGCCAGGATACGGAGAGGACGATATGAATCTCTCCAAGAAAGAAAATATTCCATTCATTCATCATGTCGGCAGTGATGGGAAATTTACTGCGGATGTCACTGATTTTGCGGGACATTCCGTCAAGCCGAAACCGACCGAAGAGGAGCCGAAGCTTCACCAGTCTGGCGATGTCCTGATTATAAAATATCTCGCCTCACATGGAACTCTTTTTGCGAAAGAAAGTATTCTTCACTCATATCCTCACTGTTTTCGATGTGAGACTCCGCTTTATTATTACGCAATTCCAGCATGGTTTATTAAAATCCAAGACCTCAAGAAAAAACTTTTTAAACTGAACAAAAAAATCGACTGGATTCCCGAACACTTGAAAGAGGGAAGATTTGCTAAAAGTATGGAAGGTGCGCCGGACTGGAATATTTCCCGCAATCGCTACTGGGCATCGCCCTTGCCTATTTGGAAATGCGCTTCGTGTAAAAAAATCGAAATCATTTCCTCACTTTCCGAGCTTCGAGCAAAAACTTCTCGAGGCAACCGTTATTTTCTTGTCCGACATGGACAGGCAGAATCGAATCTGACAGGGCTTGTAAGCTGCAAGCCGGATGATCCGTATCATCTTACCGAAAAGGGAAGACAGGAAGTTCTTGAAACTGTAAATAAACTTAAAAAAGCAAAAATCGATATTGTTTTTGTTTCTGATTATGTTCGCACGCGTGAGACAGCGGAAATTATTTGTGAAGTGCTTAAGATTTCTTCCGATAAAGTTATCATCGACAAGAGGCTTCGTGAGGATAATATCGGAGTCTACCAGGGCAGGACATGGAAAGAATACCAAGATGAATATCCATTCCTTGAGCGATTTGTTAAAAGTCCTGAAGGGGGAGAAACACTTGCGGATGTGAAGAAACGCTCCGGAGATTTTATGTTTGATATTGATTCACGATATTCTGGCAAAAATATCCTTGTGGTGAGCCATGATACTCCGATGACTATGCTTGTATCTTCAGCGGAAGGTTGGACAAAAGATGAGATTTTTCAATCACACGAAAGAAAAATACATCAGCCATTTTATTTCGGTGAAGCAGAGTTTCGAGAAATTTCCTTTTCTCCGTATCCGCACAATGCTGATTATGAGCTCGACTTTCATCGTCCGTATATTGATTCCATAAAATGGAAATGCGAATGCGGGGGAGAAGTGGCGAGAATTCCAGAAGTTATTGATTGCTGGTTTGAGTCTGCTTCAATGCCTTTTGCTGCAAATCATTTTCCTTTTGAGAATAAGGAGTGGTTCAAGAAACATTTTCCGGCAGATTTTGTTTCCGAATATATAGCGCAGACCAGGACATGGTTCTACTACATGCTTGTTGTGTCTGCGATTCTTTTTGATAAAGCGCCGTTTGAACATATCGTGACGACAGGGAATGTGTTAGCAGAAGACGGACAGAAAATGTCTAAGTCGAAAGGGAATTT
>JAQTTF010000006.1 GCA_028710915.1 Minisyncoccota bacterium
CCCTGGAAAATTCTGGCGCCATTTTTGAGACCCGCTAAGGTGTTTGCCACACCCAATCCGAGGTCGTTGTGACAATGAACGGATATCATCACGCCATCGCCAAACTTGCCATGCAGCCGGGAGATTAGTTTCCCAAACTCTTCCGGCACGGCGTATCCAACCGTGTCAGGTACAGTGATTATCCTGGCGCCAGCTTCGACGGCCACTTCGTAAACTTCTTCGAGAAAATCTTTATCGCTTCGTGACGCATCTTCTGCCCCAAAAGCAACTTTTCCTTTCCCGAATATCTTCACCGCGAAAGATACGCCCTTCTCGACGAACCTGAGGACTTGGTCCGGTTTCATATGGGTTTTCTCTTCCATATGGATCTCACTCGTCGGAATAAAAAGCTGAACCATGCTTCGGTTTGCTTTCCATAATGATTGATGAGCATTGAGAATACTCCGCTCGTCCATAAACGAAAGGACACAAAGCGTTGCTCCCGTGACTTCCTTTGCTATCGCTTCAACCCGTCTCATGCTATGAAGCCTGCCGGGGAAACCAATTTCAAGGTAGTCAACTTGGGCATCTGCCAGTGCTTGCGCAATCTGCACCGCCTTTTTGGTGGTCATGAGCTCACTAGCTCCGGGGGACTGAATCCCGTCCCGAAGTGTTGTGTCAAAGACATACGCCCTTTCGTTGTACGAAGAGGGCAGTATGAGTGATCGTGTGTCCATGTTCGCCCTCCTTCTGAGCAATTGAATGCTCTCAATTGGTTGGTTTTCTTGGTCCTAGTCTGCTTTACAAGTTACTCTCTAGTCACATTAAGTACTTTTGAGAGGGGAATGTCAAGAATTTTCACGCTATTCTTTAAGCGAAAAACCCACGCCTCGAATAGTCCGAATAAGAGGGATTTTACGGTTGGAATCCACTTTATTTCTCAAGTATTTCATATGGACATTGAGTTCATTGTTTTTTTCCTCGAATTCCGGTCCCCAGGCTTCGTCAAGGAGCTGTCGACGCGTCAGCACCTCGCCTTTATGCGAAAGAAGTATAAAAAGCAGGCGGTATTCCTTGAGGGTGAGGGGAGTGAGTTTCCCTGCGCGTTTGACTTCATGTTTTTGATTGTCGAAAGTAATATCCGCAACCTTGAGTATTGTCACGTCAACTTTTTCTTTTCGTCGAAGGAGTGCGCCAATCCGAGCAATGAGTTCTGACATCCCGAATGGCTTCACTAGGTAATCATCAGCGCCGAGGTCGAGTCCAGCTACTCGATCTTCTACCATGCTTCGAGCGGTGAGCATGATGATTGGAGTGTGTACCAAGTTTGCTCGAAGTTCATAACAAATTTCCATCCCGTCTCTTTTCGGAAGCATGATATCAAGAATGATAAGGCTGTATTTTCCTGTGAGCGCTTTCTCGTATCCAATTTCTCCGTCGAACGCAGTATCAACCGAGTAGCGTTCGCTTTTGAGCGCTTTTTTTAATATATCAGATAGTTGTTTATCGTCTTCAATAATCAATATTGTCATATTGAAAAGATAATAGCATATCTTTATTTTTTTGTTAAGTTGCAGTTAAAAAATTAAGAAGACCAGAAACTCTTGTTTTCAAGGGGGAAAATAGATAATAGGGTTGACTCACCCTCGAATTTAATTTCTACTGTTAAGTTTATGTTAAATATGCTTGACTTCTTTTCTCGAGACCTTTAATATTAAGTTTATGTTAAATAACACCTTAACCTTTATGACGATAGAGGAAAAAATAACTCAAGCGTACAATGACTACCAAAAAGGGTTGAGTAAATATTCCTTTTCTAAATTAAATAATCGCGCAATAGGCGAAGACTTGGTGCAAGATACTTTTATGAAAACATGGACGTATCTTGTAAAAGGAGGAAAAATCGATGCGATGAAAGCGTTTCTATTTCACGTTCTCAATAACCTAATTGTTGATCAATATCGAAAAAAGAAAACCGCTTCACTCGATGTTCTTATGGAAGCGGGATTTGAGCCGAAAGCTCCGGATTCTGAACGCCTTTTTAATACTCTGGATGGCAAAGCTGCGCAACTCCTCATCGAAAAGCTTCCTTCTACCTATCAGAAGGTAATGCGCATGCGATATATACAAGATCTTTCTCTGTCCGAAATGTCTCACCAGATCGGACAGTCCAAAAACGCTATTGCAGTACAGCTTCATCGAGGGCTCGAGAAGCTTAAAGTCTTGCATGAGCACAGAGGTAATTACTAGTTAAGCTGTAATAAAGCATATGAAAGGATTAAGGCATAATATATATGGCGGTGGTACGAGCAGAGTCAAGAAAATAAAGAATGATGCGTCTCCTCATAGGGGGCATAGATCGAAAGGAAGGCATGTTGTATCAGATACTCTGAAAAAGATGGTGGAAGATGTAAGACATTTGCCGAAAGTAAATTCGCCCTGGGCAGAGAGGTCTTTCCGTTTGTACCCAATATATTAATTTAGTTTGCCAAAAACAAACACCGCCTTCGGGTGGTGTTTGTTTAGTCTTAATTCTGTTCACCCGCCTAATTTTGCTCTGCAAATTTTGGCGGGCAAGCACATATCACATTCTTCTCAACTTAGATTGAAGGTGTCGTGAAGCTTGACTCGGTGCTTGACGTGACATTGCCTGATGCATCAGCTGATCGTACAAAGTAGTGATACGTTGTAGAAGCTGTGAGGCCAGTCAACAGAGAATTATGGTTTGTGACCAGAAGTCCTGATGAGACTGTTGCCGTAGTTGAAGCATCAGTGACAGGCGTTGTCGTCGAGTAGAAGACAACACTTGTAGCAGGCTCGTCAGTTGTCCAGGTAATCGAAGCGGTAGTTGAGGCGGTTGTTGTTGCCGCTACGCTCGTTATAACCGGAGGCGTTACATCGGGAGCTAGTGCCGTAGTGAAGGACTGCTCGGCTGATGTCGCCATATTTCCTGAAGCATCGGCTGACGTTACGACATAATGATATGTCGTAGAAGCTGTAAGACCTGTCAATGTGAAGCCATGGAAGAAGCTCAAACTTGTCCCACTTGCGTGTGGCGTTGTCGAAGCAACGACAACCGGTGAGGTTGTGCTGTAGTAGACGGCGCCGTTTGCGGCTTCATTGGTGAAGAATACAACTCGCGCGCTAGAGGAACTAATCCTGAATGCGAATGGTCCGACAATTGTAGGAGCTGTCGTATCAGGTGTTGGGGAAGGTGACGGACTTGGTGAAGGTGATGGCGAAGGACTTGGAGACGGTGAAGGTGACGGATTTGGAGAAGGCGATGGGGAAGGTGACGGCGTCACTTCTTCCTCGAGTCTTTCCTGAATTCCCGGAGCGTGAAGAAGTCCTCCAGGAACATGACCCGATTTGCCGGCGCCATTTTGGAGAAGTTCCTTTATCTGCTCAAGGCCTGGATTGCCCGTTCCTTTATCCTGATCATCATTTTCTTCGCTATCTTTTTCCGTATTCACTGAAGCCTGTGTTCCCGTTTGAATCGACGTCTCTTCGTTATCTTGTCCGGCTTTTGCATTTGCCGCTACTTGAAGTCCGAAGGAGGCGTGACTATTAGCATTCCCGTTTCCATGACCATTGCCTTGGTCTGCGCCAGCAAATGCCGGTGCAAAGGCGCTTATGGCCATAAATATACTCGTAAGAATGGCTAATGTCTTAAGGGTTATTTTTTTCATGACGATTGAATAATTATGCTAATAATTTCGGCCTTTATCTCTATTGTGGCGTTTATGAGAAGGGATTCTTACGCCCATGAAAACGTATAAAACAGGACAGGCTCCAAAATTAATTGGGGCCTGTCCTTCGGGGACTATGTAAGAAGCCTTTATTCTTTGCCTTTTTTCAGGCCATGAGATTCTCCGGAATCAAGCTTTAGTTCCTGGAGGATTTTCTGGTGTTTTTCAATAACTCCTTTTATGGAGTTGTTTGGATTTTCCGCTCCATTTCCCGCATTATCTGCTGATTCTCCAGCATTGTTTTTAGAGGACGTTGCAATAGTTTCTCTGTTTCTATTTTGAGCCGAATTATTTTTTTCATTGGTCGCGTTTCCATTTCCTTGCGTTTTCTCCTCATTTCCTAAGCCGTTTTGCACTGGCATTTCGGTTGTCTCGGGCAGAGCTGTCTTATTTTCGTCTGCTTTTTCTACTGCCTTTTCCGCTCGATTTGTTTGAGCCGCAACTCCTTCTTTCACCTGTTCTTTGAAGGATGCATTGTCGAGTTTGTTTGTTTGAGAAAGTTTTTCGGCTTCATTTAAACGTTCATCCATAAGGTGAGTCTCAAAGAGAGCTTCTGAGGCCGGCGATTCTGAATGAAAGATTCGGGCCACTTTTTCGTTTACTCCGACTTTAACCGGGTAAAGAATATCTCCTGGAAGAGATCCGTTCGCCGCGAAAGCCACCCCGCTTCCGAAAAGAATGAGTATAACGAACGCTCCTAGGACGAGCTCTAGTTTTCTTGAAGAAAATTCAAACCACGTAAAATATGGAGAAGGTGTTCTCTTTTTGAATGGTCCTTTTGGCATCTCATCTATTTTTTTCATGAGTGATGTCAAAAGGCGTGACTTTTCAGAAGAAGTAAGATGCACTTCTTTTAAATCGTCTATTATTTTTTGCATTTTCTGGTCCATGTGAGTAAAAATTTAGTGGGCTAGTTTGCGTAATCGCTCAAGTGCTCGGTGAATTCGTACAGAAATAGTGTTTTCTCTCTCGCCCAATATTTCGCCAATTTCTTTCGGAGAAAGTTCTTCAACAAATCGCAAAATGATAAGTTCCTGGTCTTCACTTCCTAGTTGTCCGACCAATTTCATTGCCTGTTCTTTCTCAGCGAAACCGCTTGTGTCGGATATCCTATCTTCTGGCTCAAACCCCTGTTCCATAAGGTATTCGAGAGAAGAGGCTTTTTTCTTTCGATACCAATCAATAACAGTGTTTCTAGCCAGCTGATAGAGAAAAGGCCGAATTTGAAGGATGGTATGACTTTGCATATATACCCATGCCTTGAGAAACACCTCCTGAAGCATATCCTTGGCAAGCTCGCGATCCCTTGTTTTGAAGAAACAGTAGCGGAAAAGGGCATCAGAGTAAGTCTCATACAAGCCGTCAAATTCTTTTTTCAATTTCTCTTTGTCCATAGGTTCTGGCGGATTGAGAGGCTATTTCTTACGTTTGTGCCACATTTCTACACTACTCCTCCTTGCGCTTTTGGACAAGATTTGGCTTACACACTTCTTATTGCAACAAGCGAGCGATGCGTGGGCGAGTATTCTCGTACACGGCATCCGAGTGCCGTTGCACTATAGGTAAATACCTCTATTCTGACAATTTCTTTAATATTTCCTCTCTGCCTTCTTTTGTTTTGGTTGAACAGGGGATTATCGGAGTACCAGGCATAAGATTTGAAATGGTTTTGAGTTGCGAACTTCGCTTGCTTTGATTTAGTAAATCGATTTTATTTGCCACCACGATTACCGCGTGTTTGCTTTCTCTAAGAAGACGGAACATTTCCAAGTCCATTTCACTAAGGCCAACTTTTGCATCCAAAACAAGCACTACTTTCCGATCTGGGATTTCAATTTCAAAAAGATACCACTGGATCATTTTTGCGAGCTGATTTCTCATATCAACTGACATTTTCGCGTAGCCATAGCCTGGCAGATCCACAAAATAGAAGGATTTGTTTATGAGAAAGAAATTCAGCTCCAAAGTCTTGCCGGGCACTTTTCCAGATTTCACCAAATCTTTGCGATTGAGAAGGAGATTCATAAGGCTCGACTTTCCGACATTCGAGCGTCCGATAAAAGCAACCTGAAGTTTCGGCTCCGTAAGAATTTCATCAGTTCCTTTAATGCCCTTTTTAAATTCAGCGCTCGTGATTTTCATCTTCTGCATAGTACTGGAAAGAGTGTTTTTTGTCATTGTTTCTGTTAGAATAGCCAAGTGAAAAAATTTTTCTCTCAATTAGGACTCAAAATAAAGCAAAATTGGATATTGCTCGCTATTCTTTTTATTTCTCTTGGGGTTATTGGTTATGGAGGCTATCGTCTCTATCGTCTTCATAATGAAAAAATTGCTCTTCTACAAAAAGTGGCTGGACTTGAAAGTGATCTAAGAGATACACAAAACACATTGGCTCAAATTCAAGATGAAAAAAATGGTCTCTCGACTACACTAAATTCTGTGCAAGAAGAAAATCAGGCATATTCAAAAAAGGTGGATAATCTTTCCAGCACTGTCGACACATTGAATGGTACTGTTGATACGCTCCATAAAATCGTCGAAACCGATCCTCAACTTCTTTTGAAATATTCCAAAGTATTTTTCTTGAATGAAAATTATGTTCCCACAGGGCTTGCTACCATTACGCCCAAATATATTTTAAATAAAGACTATCCACTCCAGATTCACGACAAGGTGTGGCCATTTTTAGAAAATATGCTTAAAGACGCGAACGCAGATAAGATGCCTATTCTTGTCGCGTCCGGATATCGATCGTTTCAAGTTCAATCTCAAATAAAATCCAGATATGCAGTGATTTACGGAGCTGGGACAGCGAATTCATTTTCTGCCGATCAGGGATATTCAGAGCACCAGCTCGGTACGACAGTTGATGTGACTATTCCAAGTATTGGCGGGGGACTCACTGGTTTTGAAACGACACAGTCCTATCAGTGGCTTCTTAAGAATGCTTACAAATATGGCTTTATACTTTCTTATCCTCAATATAATAAATATTACATATTTGAGCCGTGGCATTGGCGTTTTGTCGGACTTGATCTTGCTCTCCGACTTCATGATGAAAATAAACATTTTTACGATCTAGATCAGCGAGAAATAAATAAATATCTCCTTTATATTTTTAACACCAAGACTACGCCGAATATAAGCACCACAACGCCAGAAACTGTTTCGAGTCAGTAGATGAGGTGTGATTCCATTTATACCAAATCCTTTTTCAACAAAACACGCCGGATACGGTGTGTTTTGTCGGATCTATTTTTGCTTTGCAGTATTTGATCTGGTAGCGTTTTATTTCGTACTGAATGTTCCTTGTTCGCTCACCGATACATTTCCGGCGCTATCAGATGCGACCACGCGATAGTAATAAAGCGTTCCACCGGCAAGTCCGGTCAATGTCATTTGGTGATCTTCGCTTAAGGTAAGATCGGAGACGACTTGTCCGTTAATAACTGGTTCTTGGAAGGAACGGAATGCTTCCTGTGCGGAGAGTGGTCTAGTGTCGTAATAGATCCTGCTTCTTGTTTGCTCGCTTGTTGCCCATGTCAATGTTGCGCTGCTTGTTGTCGTTGTGATGCTAAGTTGCGACATTCCTGCTGCAGAAATATCAATTGGCAATCCTTGCGTCAAAAGTGTGTTCAGCTGCGCCAATGTTCTTGGTCCAACACGGCCGAATCCAGGAGTTCCCGGTGAAGCAATATCATATGCTACCTGAAACTGCTTTACAGCTGCCTGGGTGAGACCTCCATAAAATCCGGTGACAATACCTTGCGGATAAATGCGAGGATTAGATGCTAAGTAACCCTGAAGTTTTGTTACGTTAGCGCCCTGGGAGCCTACACTCATTTCTGTAGTGATTGGGCTCTGTACTTGCGCTTGAACTGGTCGTGAAAGCAGAATGACTCCAAGCGATAAGAGCAACAATATAGCGAGAAGCAAGACACCAACATACGTCGTATTTTGCATATTTTTAATAGATGTCATGGTAGTGTGCAATTTAGGCTATTTAGTAATTTACTTCCGTGGAATGGATCGACCTTTCATTCCTCTACCTATATAACGGTTTTAGACAAAGTCTCGTTACATCTTTGAATGTGTTACCCTAAAATACGAGCTTTTAAGCCTGAAAAATGAAGGTTTTAAAAAAGTTCTAATTTCCTTCGGAACTCTTGTCAAGAGTCCGAGAAAGAGCGAGTGATTTGAGTTAGAATGACAGCATGTATATTCATATAAAAGTAAAGACTGGAGCAAGAAGAGAGGAATTCAAGAAAATTTCGGAGGATCATTTTTCTGTTTCAGTGCGGGAAAAGCCTGAAAGAAATATGGCAAACAAAAAAATATGCGAATTAGTCGCAGAGCATTTTAAAAATACGCTTTCAAAAATAAAAATGATTAGCGGGCATCACTCGCCATCGAAAATTCTTTCAGTTGAGGCGAGTTAACAGTCCCACAAAAACCCATTTCCAAAATGTCCGTATTCGGCAGTCTTGCGAAATTGTGGTTTGCGGAGCCTCAAAAATTTTATAATTGCGCTTGGGCGAAGGTCGTATCCTTTGACCTCTTCCTGCTTTCCGTCAATATCCGCAACTGCCATAAGCGGTTCTGCAACTCCAATGGCGTATGCAATGTGGACAAAAACCTCTTTCGCTTTTCGTTTTTTTAAATAGTCCACTGCAATTTTCCGCGCCATATAAGCAGCGCTTCGGTCCACTTTTGTAGCATCTTTTCCGGAAAAACAGCCTCCGCCGACAGGGATATTTGGCCCATAATTATCTACCGCAAGCTTTCGTCCGGTAAGTCCTGTGTCAGCGTGGAATCCTCCGATTGTCCATTTTCCATTTGGATTTTGAAGCCATATGCTTTTTATATTTTTGATGTGCTTTGGCAAATATTTTTTAAAGCTCTTCACGGTTTGCTCGAGTTTTACGTCGCTCATATCACCGCTTGTGCAGAGGGAAGTGAGGATCTTTTCAATTTTTCCATCTTTGACTGTTACTTGAGCTTTGCCGTCGTGTTTGCCCATCGCCTTGCAAAGTTTTCTTGAGAGTACGACTTCGAGCGGGAGCATTTCAGGCGTTTCGCTTGTTGCATAACCAACCATGATTCCTTGATCTCCAGCGCCGTCTTGATCAACTCCGTGGCTAATTTCGGGACTTTGCTCGACGACATTCACCACAACTCCAATGTCCTCATTGTATCCGCAATCCTTATACACATTTTTTGCGATATCGCGGATGTTTACGTACGCTTTTGTGGTAAGTTCTCCGCATATGGTAATGACTCCGTGTCCGCCGAGAGTTTCAATGGCGACACGGGATTTTGGATCCTGTTCAAGGCAGGCGTCGAGGATTGCGTCTGAAATTTGATCGCACACCTTATCTGGATGAGCTTTGGTCACTGATTCTGCTGTTCGTAACATTTTGTTTTTTAAAAATTATAAATAAAAAAAATCTCTCACTATGGGGAGTTTTGGCTAGACTACCGCCTTATCTTTCCCAATGGGTTCGGAGGGAGCACCTCGACACCAGTCGACGCCGGCGAAGGCACAAACTAGGTGAATGGTTGCTGGATGGATCACAAAGCCGATTCTTTCCCCATCACTCTTGATATTGCTTCTTATTCAATTGTGTTTTCAGTGTACTTTTTTATTTGTAATAGTGCAAGTGTATTGACGTCATTTGTTTTGTGGTAATATAAGCCTATGAGAACAAATATTAAATACACCCGTATCTCGAGTACACCTGATATTGAGAGACATATCGCGAGTCGAATACAGACGATTGAAAAATTAATTGATCCAAAAGACGAAAGTGCGCAGGCGCAAGTAGAAGTCGCAAAGACATCCGATCACCATAAAAGCGGAGATGTTTACCGAGCGGAAATAAATATGCATATTGCGGGCGGAGATTTCTATGCTTTTTCTGAAGAGTCAGATTTGCAGAAAGCACTAGATAGCGTGCGGGATGAAATTGTTCGCAAACTCAAGACGCGCAAAGACAAGAGAATGAGCTTCATTCGAAGGGGAGGCAGAAAAATCAAGGATTATTTGAAAGGATTCATTAAGAGTAAAAAAATAAAATAACATGGCAAACGACAAATTCAGCCCCATGGGCATCGCAGTTTTTCTTGTATTATTTTTAGGAATAGCTTTTTTCTTGTATCGTGGGGTCGTAAAAAATTCAGCTTCCTCGCCAAGTCTGACTGCGACTTCAACTCCCGAGACGAGCGAGCCGGTTTCCCCAATTGTGTCAAAGAAAATTTTGAGTGCGACAGTGACTCTTAAGACAAGTATGGGGGACATTGTCCTTGAGCTTTTCCCAGACAAAGCCCCTAAGACGGTAGATAATTTTATTTCTCTCGCAAAAAAAGGATTTTATGATGGAACTAAATTCCATCGAGTCATTAAAGATTTCATGATCCAAGGAGGAGATCCTCTTTCAAAAGGGAGCGATACTTCGCGATATGGAACGGGGGGTCCGGGGTACAGCTTTGCTGATGAAATAAATGATGTAAAACTTGTCCAGGGAGTACTTGCAATGGCCAATTCGGGTCCTGATACAAACGGAAGTCAGTTCTTTATTGTCACCGCAAACGCGACGCCATGGCTTGATGGGCATCATACGGTATTTGGAAAAGTCATAAGTGGAATGGATGTTGTCTTGGCGATTGGTAAAGTAAAAACGGGTCAAAATGATTTGCCTGTTACTCCTGTTGTCGTCAATCAGGTTCTGGTGGACGTGAAGTAGATTTGCCTATTTTTGAAATCCCGCTAGAAAATCTTTGTAACTCATCTCCTTTTTCCCTTCGGGAATAACACGGGTAATTTCAAACACGCCTTCTTTTAGCATTGCATCTTTGATGATGACGCGTATTTTTTTGCTATTTCGTTCAATGAAGAAATACGTGCCTGGCCAGCCGAAGTAAGCTCGGAATTTTTGCAAATTTTTCGCCGGATCATCGGTAAGGTCAATAAGCCCGTCTTCTTTTTTGATTTTTTTGCAGTGAGATGCTTTTGTGTCGTCTTGTTTCTCATATGCAGCAGTGCCATCGGCAATTTTCTGAATTGTCGTTACGAGAAGTTTTTTTGCTATTTCATTGAGGCGATTTCGAAGTGATGGAGCTGTTTCGTTAGGATATATTATCACTTTTTCTTTTTCGATAATATCTCCCGCGTCGAGCTCGTATGCCATTTTTTGTATTACAACGCCAGTCGTGTCATCTCCATTTAAAATTGCTGATTCTACTGGAGTTGCTCCTCGATATTTGGGAAGAAGAGAATAATGGACGTTTATCATCCCGAAGCGCGGAAGCTCTAAAAGCGTTTTTGGCAAAATTTTTCCATATGCAACTACAACGCCAAGATCTATATTGTATTTTTTAAAATCTTCAAGAAATCCTGTATTAATTTTTTCAGGCTGAAGTACTGGAATGCCCCTCGTCTCTGCCCAGATTTTGGGAAGGGGTCTAACTACAAGCATTTTTCTTCCTTGTGGCTCATCTTTTCCCGTAACAATTACTTTGGGAATGAGTCCAGCATTTTTCAGTTCATCGAGGATCGGAATGACCAGTTCAGGCGTTCCGAAGAATGCAATATGTAGGCTACGCATTGGAAGTGTCTTTTTTAAGCCGAGAAGGAATTTGTTCCGGAGGAAGCTCTCGCAAATCCTGAGCTTCGTCAGTAAAAAGGATTCCATCCAAATGGTTTGTCTCGTGCTGAAAAATTTGAGCGAGGAGACCGCTTCCTCCCCGCTCAAATTTTTCTCCCTTTTCGTTGTAAGCGGAGATAGTCGCTTTTATTGAGCGCATTCTTTTCCCATACAGCCAGCGTACAGAGAGGCATCCTTCCTCGAGTAATTTCTGCTCTTTCGAAAGTTTCGTAATTTTTGGATTAATATAAACAAGATCTATCTCTCTTTTCTTGAGTTTGTCTTCGGGATAGAGAATATCGAATATTTTTTCTGTAATGACGAAAATGCGAAGCGATACGCCAATTTGCGGCGCTGCAAGAGCGACGCCGTCGTCCTGCGAGGCAAGCGCCTCCTTCATTTCTTTGATTATTTTTCTGATTTTAAGGCTCCGAATTTCTTTTGCCGGCACCTCTTTTGCCTTTATTCGAAGGATTGGATTGTCTCGCTGTACGATTTCTTTCATTGCTTCATTTAAACACTATATGCCCTTTTTTTCAATCTTTTTAGAGAATGCTTTCGGGGTCGATTTTTATTGTAAAAAACGGAGGAAGAAGAGAAAGTTTTTTCTTCAGGTCTTCTTTTGGCCACTCGCCCTGCGGAATTCTCAAAATCGCTTTGAGGGTATAGGTTCCCATAGCTTCCGGAATAAAAGCAGGGAAGATTTCCATTTTGTAGTCCTTGAGATATTCTGCTTCCAGTTTCTTCGTTTCTTTTTGAACAGATATTTTTCCGCCAGAGAGCGAAATTTCGATAAGGATAGAAAACGGCGGGTATTTGAATTTTTCTCTTTCTAAAATTTCTGAGTGATAAAAATCAAGAATGTTTCCTTCTCGAGCCGATTTCAAGATTCCTTCACTCGGATTTCTTGTTTGAATAATGAAGTTTCCCTCCGTAAGAGAGCGCATTTTAAACACAATATGCATAATTTTTTCATTGATTCGAAAATCTGGGATTGCGAAGAGAGAATCGAGAGAGAGGATTGCAACACTGTCAAGGTCGTTTGTAAGAGAAGAAAAAACAGCTTCTGTGCCGAGAAGTACGCCCCATTCTGAAGCTTTGAAACTTGAGATTATTTTCTTAACTTGAGCAGGAGTCTTTGTTTTTTCCTTATCAACGGTAAAAATCGACTCTTGGGCAATTTTCTCTTCAAGTTCTTCTTTTGCTCTATCAATTCCAATTCCTGACGGGTCGAGTCGCCAGCTGCTGCAGAATCGGCACAGCGTGTCAGCAGTTCGGGTATTTTTGCAGCGATGGCAGAGAAAAAAATTCGAATTTTCATCTTTCCCTTTATAAAAAGCGATCGGCGCAAGGCATTTTTCACACATTGCTGGATTTCTGCAGTCTCGGCAGATAATAGAGGGGGCGTATCCTTTTCTGCTCGCAAAAAGAAATATATGTTTTTTGTATTCGCGGGCATTTTCTATCATTTTCATTACCTCGTCGCCGATAACATGGAATTTTCTTTCTCCCTTTGCTTCTTCGGCTTTCATATCTGTGAGTATAGTTGTCGTGTCTCCAGAAGATTTCCATTTTATCGGCCCCAAAGCTTTGAGTTCTCCCTTTTCATGTCTCCAAAGCGTTTCTATGCGCAAAAGAATATCTCCCACTATGTACCGTGCTCCAAGAGTTCGAGCATATATTTCTGCAAAGATACGAATATCCAAATATGGCCTTCTTTGTGTTTTATAAGATCTTGATGACTCTTCTTCAACAATAATTGTGCCGATATCTTGTCGAGAGAGCGAGAGACAGGCGCTTGTTCCGACAATAAGCACTGGATGATTATGTTGCATTGCTTCTTGCCAGACTTTCAAAAATCCTTTTTTAGATAGGCCTCCCCAAAGGAAAAATGAGTGCACTTCAATGCCCTTTGAGAGGTTGTCAAAATAAAATTTCGCTTCAGGGACAGTGGGAAGACAGCAATAGACAGAAGATGATTTTGCAAATTCCTCTCGTATAATGCTCCGGTGCTGTGAAAATCGTTCCTCACGTTCGGCTTGTATGACAAATGCATTTTCTTCCGTTTCTTTAGGTTTGCTTTGGGTCTGGTTCCCCTGGACTTTCGCAAGGACGTCTATATTTTCAAGGAGTATTTTAGGAATCAGAGTCCCCAAAATGTTTCCTGTCGTAGTGGCATAATATTCTGCGCACAACTTAGCGCTTTTTAAGTAGCTTTCTGTAAAAAAAGATGAAGAAAGCGCCCGCTCCACCTTTCTCATTCCAAAAGGGAGTGATTTTATTTCTGACTTCATAATGCCGATATTTTGCGCTGAGACAACAAGGCCGGGCACTTTTCTGGTTCGAACAGATATTTCGACAAGAGCTCCAGGGGCTACGGGAAGAGCGGTAAAATATGAAAGGATTTCTTTTGAAAATCCTCGGCCTATGGGAATGACTTGTATGATTTTCATCGGTTCTATAGTTCCATTCTAAAAATATCTTTCCCGTCTTTAATATAAAGCATGTCTTCACTTACTTTATAAAATGTCGGCGCTGTTCCCGTATAGAGATCATACGAGCGGGTGCCTTGGGAACCGTCTATCTCGATGGTATTGATGCTATTTCCATGGGCGACGATAAAAACATCCTCTCTGTTTTTATAGAAATCGGCATTTATTATTTTTGTTCCAGAGTGGAAGATTGCAATCGGACCGTTTGAGCATTCTCCTTCGCTTGTGCAGAAATATTCTGGAAGCGGGTCCGCGCTGTCTTTCCATTCTAAGTAGACTGACGTCGTATCTGCCCAAAGTGTTGTATTGCCTTCGGTTCGCTCTGGGGTCGTAGTTGCGTTTGTTTTTGTCGGGAAAAGTAAAGCAATCTGTGCTTTTTCGCTCGGATCGGTTATTTTTGTGAGAGCAATACTGATTGGGGAGAGAAAAGAAGCTATTTTTTCGGTATTGAATTGCGTAACTTCGACTTCTTTTTCCCATGGAGAAAATCCATCTTTTGTAATCGCTATTGTATGTGTTCCTGGCAAGATATTATTGAACTGAATAACCTCCTCCGGAGCACTTGTAATTTTTTGGAGTTTATTGTCGATAAATATCTTTGAACCAGCTTCATAAACAGCAACTTCCAAGCTGCCAGCTTTTGCTAGCTGAAACCCCTGGAATCGATATCCATTTCTGTAGAGAAGTCCGCCAACAGAAACAAAACCCGCGAGAAGTACGAGCGCGCCATAAAAGTACAGGATTTCGTTTGTTTTTTTGTCCTGTGTCATGACTTCATCATCCCAGAGAACGCTTTTTATTTCAACTGGAGAAAGGTCTGCGTCAAAAATTTTTACGCATTAGCTAAAAATCTTTTGACGTGATTTTCGTGTGGCGAAAATCATAGGTCCTGGAGAATAGTGATGTGTGCTCCGATTTTGTTCAGTCTGTTTGCAAGGTCTTCATACCCGCGGTTGATACTATAGACGTTTCGGAGGATCGAAGTGCCTTCTGCGGCGAGCATGCCTATGAGAATAATAGCGCCAGGACGAAGCGCCGGTGGACAGATGATTTCGGCAGCTTTTAATTTTGTCGGGCCGTTCACATAAAAACGATGTGGGTCGGCGAGAATGGTGTCGGCACCGAGTTTGTCGAGTTCTTTGTTGTAGATTGCTCTATTTTCGTAGACCCAGTCGTGGATGAAAGTTTGTCCTTTGGCTTGGGTCGCAATAATTGTAAAGAAATGGAGGTTATCGATATTGAGTCCCGGATATGGCCGCGCTTCTATTTTCTCTTCGAGTGCAACGAGCTTCGAAGGAAAGGTTTTAATATCTACAAGGTTTGTTTCGCCGTTCAGTGCTTTGTAGTGTTTGAGAATTTTATATTTGAAACCCATTTTTTTGAGTTTCAAAAGTTCAAGCTCAAGGAATTCAATAGGACAGCGTTTTATGGTAATCGAAGATTTGGTTACGATTGCAGCTGAAAGAAGGAGCATTGATTCGATCGGATCTTCGCTTATGTAGTAGGTCGCCGGAGTATCGATTTCCTTTTGTCCATGAACAATAAGAGTTGTCGTACCGATTCCTTCTATTTTAATTCCGAGCTGTTTCAGGTAATAGCAGAGGTCTTGGACTTGATAATTTGCGGAAGCGAATTTAATTATTGTTTCGCCGGGAGTCCGCGCAGCCGCCATGATGACATTTTCAGTAACGGTATCGCCGGATTCATAGAGCACGGCATAGCCGGGTTTTATTTTTTCACTCGATATTTCGTAGTAATCGTGCTTAATATCGATTTTTACCCCAAGTTCCTCGAGAGCATAGAGATGAGGCTTGACCGTGCGGCTTCCAAGTTTGCATCCTCCAGGGTGGGGGAGGCGGAATTTTTTTGCAATATGAATAAGCGGGCCGATAAGCATAATAATGCTTCGAGTTTTTGTTGCTGCAACATAATCTATATTTTTGAGCGAGAAATGTTCCGGAGGTTTTATTTCCAGATCATCCCCATTCCATTTGACCGACACTTCGATGCTTTCAAGTACTTCAATAATGCGCTTCACTTCCTCTATGCGAGGCATATTTTTCAGAATTGTTTTATTTTTATTGAGAAGCGATGCACAGAGAAGTCCAACCGCGGCATTTTTTGAAGTCTTCGTAGTGATTTCACCTGAAAGTTTATGCCCTCCTTCAATTTTGAAATTAATCGAGCCATTTGAAATATGCACAATATCTTTTTTTAATGCGCTGCCTATCTTTGAGAGCATTTCAGTAGAGAGATTTTGTTCTCCTTGTTCGATGCGCGCGACCGCGCTTTGAGTTGTACCGATCTCTTTCGCAAGTGATCCTTGCGTCATATTCTGGCCTTCGCGCAATTCGGCGATAAGTTTGCCGATATGAAGAAGTTTTTTATCTAAATTTGCTTGTGCCTCGATTTCCATAAAAGGAATTTTATTACTATGCATACAATATATCATATATGCTATGTTTTGGTCAAAAATAAACAATTGTGGATATCTGCGGTTTGCGCCTGAATGTTTGTAAAATTCGGAAAGAAGGCTTACTATGGAAGCTCTATGGGAATATTCTCTCCAAAACTTGGTATTGATTTAGGCACTGCAAATACTTTGGTTTTTGTGCCTGGGAAAGGCGTGGTGTTAAATGAACCTTCTGTTGTGGCTGTTTCTGAAGATAATAAAATTCTTGCTGTGGGTCTTGAAGCAAAACATATGGTGGGACGAACTCCTGATAGTATTACTGCATATCGGCCAATGAAAGATGGCGTGATCGCAGACTATAGAGTGACGGAGGCAATGCTTCGCTACTATATGACGAAAGCTCTCGGTAAATGGAACATTTTTAAACCGGAAGTAATGGTTTCTGTTCCTGCTGGAGTTACTTCAACTGAGCGCCGAGCTGTGATAGAAGCGGCAATAAAAGCTGGAGCAAAAAGTGTCTATGTAGTGAAAGAGCCGATTCTCGCAGCAATCGGAGCTGGAATTCCTATTCAAGAAGCTCGCGGACATATGGTGGTGGACATTGGGGGAGGTACGACTGATGTGGCCGTAATTTCCCTTGGAGGAATTGTTTCTTCGATTTCTGTGAAATGCGCTGGCAACAGGATTGACTCTGCGATCGCTGATTATATTAAAAAAACTTTCAATCTTTCCATCGGAGACAAGACCGCGGAAGATATTAAAATTCAGATCGGTTCGGCTGTGCCCCTCGATGAAGAGCTTTCGATGACTATTAGAGGGCGAGATTTTGTGACAGGTCTCCCTCGATCTTCAGAAATGAAGACAAATGAAATTGTAAAAGCAATTTCTCGCGAGCTCCGCGACATGATAAAAGCAATGAAAGACGTGCTTCAAGAAACGCCCCCAGAACTTGCTGCTGACATTATTGATACCGGAATCACTTTGACCGGCGGCTCTTCGCTTCTTCGAAATATTGCAGAGCTTGTCTATCGTCGAACGGGAGTAAAAGCCAATGTGGCCGAAGACGCTCTTTATTGCGTGGCAAAGGGAACGGGAATTGCGCTGGAGCATCTCGAAACGTATAAAAAATCTATTCTCACCAAGAAGTGACGCTCACTTTTGGAGAATTTCATCGTTGAAAACGAATCGTGCTCCTGCGCAGTAGGTTTACTACAGCTTAGTCACCCGATTCCTTTTCGCCTCGAACTTCTCTCAAAAGTGAGCGTCACGGAATTCTCTCTGTGCTAGTATATTTATATGCTAAAAATTGATTCTAAAAAGCTTCATCATGCATATTGCATCGTGGGGGAGCGGGAAGAAGTTTCCGGCAAGCTTCTAGAATTTTTTGAAAAGGAATTAAAAATAAAGACAACCGGAAATCCAGATTTTTGGCAGGGAGATTTTGATTCACTTTCCATTGATGATGCTCGACAGATTACTGACATTCAAAGCAAAAAGGCGTTTGGAACTGGCGGTAAAAAAATATTTCTTATACTTGCGAACAAGATTACCCGCGAGGCTCAAAACGCGCTTCTCAAAGTTCTCGAAGAACCTACTGTTGACACACACTTTTTTCTTGTGATTTCGAGCACAGAAGGGCTTTTGTCAACTCTCAAATCTCGGCTTTTTATCGTTAATACTCAAGGTGAGAATAAGTGGGAGGGGGAAGCAAAAGCGTTCTTATCTTCTCCTAAGCCGAAACGTCTTGATCTGGTAAAAAAAATGGCGGAAGAAATTTCTGACGAAAAGAAGACGAAAGCAGACGCTATTTCATTTTTGAATGCCGTCGAAAGTGTTTTAAAAGAAAAAGTTGGCATCTTGAAGTCAAAAGAAGATACAAAAGCGTTTGAAGAGCTTATCAAATTCCGCTCGTATCTCGGCGATCAAGCTCCGTCTGTAAAAATGATTCTCGAACACTTGGCACTAATCCTGCCGATGGTAAAATAATTCTCTATGAAAGATTCAATTTTCAAAGCATATGATATTCGCGGAATTTATCCGACAGATTTGAACGAAGAAATTATTTATGCAATCGGACAGGCATTTGTTGAAATAGAAAAACCAAAAACTGTCGTCATGGGTCGGGATGTGAGAATAAGCGGGCCGTCTATGCAGGAGGCTTTGATCCAAGGGCTTTTGGACTCTGGAGTAGATGTTGTCGATATCGGCCTTATTTCCACTGAAGAGTTTTATTTTGCGACGGCATATTATAAATATGATGCTGGAATTGCGATTACTGCTTCGCATAATCCGCGCGAGTACACCGGAATAAAGATGGTTCGGAAAGGCGCAGGACCGATTGCTGGGGAAGAAATTACTGTAACTTTGAAAGAAAAGTCGAAAGAATTTTTTGGTAAAAAAGTGATGGCGAAGAAAAAGGGAAGTCTGACCACAAAAGATGTTGTTGAAGATTTCAGAAAATTTGTTCTCGGTTTCATTGATGTAAAAAAGATAAAGCCATTTAAAATTGTCGCAAATCCGAATTTTGGTTTTCAGGGGAAACTGGTACAAGCTGTCTGCCGAGATTTGCCTATTACGTGGAGTTTCTTGAACGGAGAACCAGACGGAACTTTTCCCAAAGGCAGACCCGATCCGTTTCTTCTTGAAAACCGTACAGAGTTTATTGAAAAGATTAAAAAAGAAAAGCCGGATTTTGGAGTGGCGTGGGATGCTGACGCTGATCGAGTTTTCTTTGCCACCGGAAGCGGGCTTTTCCTTGAAGCTTACTATACAAACACGCTCCTTATTGAAGAGATTCTGCATAAAAATCCAGATGGGAAAATTGTATACGATCCGCGTTATACCTGGGCCATCCTTGATATGGTTGAAAAATATGGAGGCACTCCTGTGCGCTGCCGTGTTGGCCATAGTTTTATAAAAAAAGCGATGCGCGAATCAAATGCGCTTTTCTGTGGTGAGTCGAGCGGACATACTTATTTTCGCGATTTCTATTATGCCGATTCTGGAATAATTCCATTTCTTCTTATGATCCAATTCTTGTCTCAAAATAAAGAGAGTTTGGAAGAATTAATTTTGCCTATTATAGAGAAATACCCTATATCCGGTGAGACTAGTCTTACTCTAAAGGATGCAAAAAATGCGCTTAGTGTATTGAAAGAGAAATATGCAGATCGCGGTCGGATGGAAGAATTTGATAATATCATCGTCGAAAAGGGGCGGGAGTGGCGTTTCAATGTGCGTACTTCCAATACAGAGCCCCTCCTTCGTATCAATATTGAGGCTAAAAATAAGGCTCTTATAGAGGAACTTCGCTCCGAGATCCTGTCTCTTTTGAAGGATCTCTAAACGTGGATAACTGGGGATTTCTTTACTGTCTCGTATCTTTCATGGTGCTATAATAAAGGTGTAAAAGTCGAACTTTAAAAACCTAATTTTATAAAAAATGAAAGGTTTACATAAAATTTCATTTATATTGCTCATCATCGGAGGTTTGAACTGGCTTATCATCGGTCTTCTTGGGACTGATTATGTCATGTCTATCCTCGGTGGTTCAATTGCTAGAATTGTCTACATTCTCGTAGGTCTTTCTGCCATTGTTGAGATTGTGAATCACAAGAGTCTCTGCAAGCAATGTGATAAGGGTATGAGCCAGATGTAATCTGGGTTTTTTGTTCGAACAAAGAAAATCCCGCTTTTGATGGGATTTTCTTTTGTTTGTTAGAAGTTATTTATGATATACTAAATAGGTCTATGGCAGAGATTATCGCTGACTTTCACATAAAACCAAGTGAAATTCTCCTTCTTTTAGCTGAGTATCGCTTCTTATAAGCCTGCCATTTTTGAAAGATGGCGGCAGTACTTTTTGGACACTAGCCAGACTTCTGTATGGTATGGGAGTCGTCCTATTTTTTATTGATCGATAATTCTATGCTTTCAACTGAAGTCACAGCACTTGTAGTTTTCTTTGAGCAACTCGGTCTTGCCCTCGCTGGCGCAGCATGCCTTTGGGGCATTTTCTTTTCTGTGAATGCCGACAATGCAAAAGAGGAAGGAAAGAAGAAAATTTTTGATGATATTACTAAAAAGCTTTTCATTCCTTTTACGTTTGGCTTTATAATTTCGACGCTTGTTTGGATTGTCCGAGCTTTCAGCCGGACTGATTTTGCATCTCGTTATACATTCAAAGTTTTTTCCAACCTCTCGCTTACGAGCCAATATGTTGAAAAAAGCGTGCCTGTGATCTGGATTGTGTTCATTCTTTTGTCTCTCGGCTTCATCTTTTTTTCATCTTTTTGGAAAAAGAAATTCCCTCATCTCATACGGACGTTTTATCTCGTCAATTTTATTATTATTTTTATTTTAATCAGTTTTCCGACAGGCCTTCTCAATTTCGATAATGACCATCTCTTTTTTATCAAGCACGGTTTTCCTCTCATTTTCACAATAGGCACAGTGATGATCGTCGACTTCCTTTTCTTTTTTACAAGGAGTTCTCTTCGAGCAAAACGCGTTATCTTCCCATTTTTCACGATACTGAATAAGTTTGTCTGGATCGGACTTGGCATTCATTTCTTTACTGATTGGATAAATGGCGGACAGATTCTTCTTTCTCCGCTTTTCTATTTTGTCCAGATTGTGACGGCTATCATCATCATAAATGGCATGCTCTTTACCGGACCTCTTACCGAAGTGCTTATCTCGGGAGTTTCTGAACGGAGAGTGAAGCCATTGGAAAAAAAATGGGGAATTATCTCCGGGATTTCCGGCGTGGTATCTTTCTCTTCCTGGACGACGCTCACCATCGCCACTCTCATTCCGAATCTTCCCTTGAGTCTCTCAACTCTTCTTTTCGTCTACGTTATTAAAATCGTCGTCATTTATGTCGCTTTTCTTTTTATCGAGTGGATGACGGACATTCCTCTTTCTTTTGTAAACACAAACTAAAGGGACGTCCGGCACAATTTCCGTTTGATGTTTTTGCGAGAAGATGTAAAATAGAGTTATGCCTTATAATTTTTCTCAATTTAAAGAAAAGACTAATGCCGTGAGTGCGTGGCTTCAAAAAGAGTGCGCGCAAATTCGGACTGGAAGGGCCACTCCAAATTTGTTAGATGGAATATACGTTGAGAATTATGGTTCAAAAGTCCCGCTTTCTCAAGTCGGTTCTATCGGAACAGAAGATCCCAAAACGCTTCGAGTGACTCCATGGGATATGGCAATGGCAAAACATATTGAGAAGGCGATAACCCTAGCCAATCTTGGTCTTTCTATTGTTGTCGATGATAAAGGCGTGCGGGTTATTTTTCCAGAACTTTCAGCGGAGCGGAGAGCTTCTCTCGTAAAGCTTGCAAAAGAAAAGCTTGAAGAAGCGAAGAAAACTATGCGAATGGAACGGGATAAGGAATGGAATCTTATCCAGAAGAAAGAAAAAGAAGGCGGAATGGGTGAAGACGAAAAGTTCCGTCTCAAGAAAGAAATGGAAAAAATGGTTGATGATGTTCATAAGAAGCTTGATGAGATAATCTCGAAGAAAGAAAAAGAGATTTTGTCCTAATATTTATTCTCTTGTCTGTAATCATATTTTTAATAATTCTCATCGTGCTTGTTCTCGTGCATGAGCTCGGCCATTTTCTCGTTGCTAAATGGTCGGGGATTGAGGTAAAAGAGTTTGGCCTCGGATTTCCGCCTCGGATTTGGGGGAAATTATGGCGGGGAACTTTATATTCGATAAATTGGATTCCTTTCGGTGGATTTGTAAAGATTTTCGGTGAAGATCCCGAAGAATTGCCCACAACAGAAGAAGAGAAGAAGAAAAACTTTTCCTTCAAACCTCGCCCTATTCAAGCGCTTGTTCTCATTGCGGGCGTAACTTTTAATTTTCTCTTTGCATGGCTTTTGATTTCCATTGGTTTTATGACAGGGCTTCCGTCGTCTGTAGGCGTTCCTACAAGCGGGCAAGTAATAAACCCTCAAGTTGTCATCACCGAAGTTGTGCAGAATTCTCCGGCAGAAAAAGCTGGTCTTCATGTCGGGGATAAAATCGTATCGCTTCAAGCGGGTGCGCAGAAAATTGAAAATCTGACTGTTTCAGGCGTACAGAATTTTATCGGGAGCCATGGGCAAGATACTGTAAAAGTTGAATACCAGCGTGGAGCAGAAGATGTCTTCACTTCAGTTACGCCGGTCGCTGGTATTGTTGATGGGAAAAGCGCTATCGGCATTGCAATGGATATGATTGGGATATTGAAACTTTCTTTTTTCCAAGCCTTTTATGAAGGAGGAAAATTAGCTGTCTATTTGGTCCAGAATGTCGCAGTGGGGCTCGGGACTTTTATCTGGGACGCTGTTACGCTTAAGGCTCATTTCTCGCAGGTAACAGGACCTGTGGGAATCGTTTCGCTTGTGGGGAGTGCCGAACAGCTCGGATTTGTATACCTGCTTTCTCTCTCGGCTTTCATTTCAATTAATCTTGCTGTGATAAATCTCCTGCCATTTCCGGCACTCGACGGTGGACGGCTTCTCTTTGTACTCATAGAAGCAATCAAACGTTCTCCAATAAGGCCGAAAGTTGCAAACATGATAAACAGCATTGGTTTTGCAATTCTTATTATTCTTATGGTTGTGGTGACTCTCCATGATATTGTGAAGTTGTTCTAGTGTAGCCTTTTCTGTAGAATGTAGACCATGCTTCAATCACAACTTTTTACAAAAACCCGCAAAGACGCTCCAAAAGATGAAGTGGCAAAGAATGCCGAACTCCTCATTCGCGCAGGCTTTATTCACAAAGAAATGGCGGGTGTGTATTCATATTTACCTTTAGGACTTCGGGTACTCAATAAAATCGCAGAAATCATTCGTCGAGAAATGAATGCAATTGGTGGGCAGGAAGTTTTTATGACAACTCTTCAGAGCAAGGAGCTTTGGGAGAAAACAGGGAGATGGAGCGATGAAAAAGTGGATAATTGGTTCAAAACGAAACTCAAAAATGGCACGGAACTTGGGCTCGGATTTACGCACGAAGAAATGCTGACCGCTATTATGGCGGAAGAGGTAAAGTCGTACAAAGATCTGCCGAGGTATGTCTATCAGATCCAAACAAAGTTCCGGAACGAAGCACGGGCAAAAAGCGGAATTATGCGTGGCCGGGAATTTATGATGAAAGATCTCTATTCGTTTTCTCGAGACGAGAAAGAGCACGAAGCTTTTTATAAAAAATCTCAAGGTGCATATATGAAAGTGTTTGAGTCAGTGGGACTCGGTGAAAAAACCTATTTGACCTTTGCGTCTGGCGGAGTTTTCAGCAAGTATTCCCACGAATTTCAGACGCTTACCTCTGCTGGTGAAGACTTGGTCTATATCTGCGACAAATGCCGCATCGCGGTGAATAAAGAAATTATCGAAGATCAAAAGAATGCCTGCCCGCAGTGTGGGAATAAAAAGCTCCGTGAAGAAAAAGCGGTAGAAGTAGGAAACATCTTTCCCCTCGGTACTCGTTTTTCTGACGCGCTTGGGCTCAAATATCTTGATGAGAAAGGTGAATCAAAAAGTGTTGTGATGGGAAGCTATGGCATTGGACTCGGACGGCTCATGGGAACGATTGTAGAAGTTTTTGCAGATGATGTGGGAATTGTTTGGCCGAAAGAAGTTTCTCCGTTTGCTGTGCACCTCGTTTCTCTCGCGGGAGAAGATGCAAAAGTAAAAAAGTCAGCAGATGCTCTCTATAAAAAACTGACTTCACAGGGTATTGAAGTTCTCTATGATGACCGAGATGCGCGAGCGGGAGAGAAATTTGCTGATTCAGACCTTATTGGGATTCCGGTGCGAGTGGTGGTAAGTGCAAAAACGTTGGAAAAAGATAGCTATGAAATAAAAGATCGAAAGACCGGACAGACTGAAATTGTAAAAGAAGAAGTTCTCCTAAAAATCTTTCGCTAAAAAGGCAAATTCTTGGGCTTAGAACTATGGACTTTTCCCATAGGGACGAGTAGTATTGAGCTTGAATCTCGTACTTTTTTCGGGAGCCTTTTTAGGATTTATATATGAAATCCCGTAGTAGAAAATGGCATCGCTGTTTGCTACAAAGAAAGAAAAGAGTAATAACAGAATTTGATTTAAAAAACATTATTATAATTTACGACTTGGCAAAATTGCTTCACAGCAAACAATGCCATTTTTCACTACAGGATGAAAGATTTCATCAAAAAAATCAAACACTATTTTTCAAACGATGTCGGGATTGATCTTGGCACCGCGAATACGCTTGTGTATGTTCGTGGAAAGGGAATTGTTATCAATGAACCATCGGTGGTGGCGGTAAATCAAAAGACCGGCCGAGTAGTCGCTGTCGGCACGCAAGCAAAACAAATGCTTGGCCGTACCCCGACGCACATCATTGCAGTAAAACCGATTGTCGACGGCGTTATTTCTGATTTCGAAGTGACTGAAGAAATGATCAGTTATCTTGTCAGGCTTGCTGAAAAAGATAATAAAAAAATGCTTGGTCCTCGGGTAGTGGTTGGAATTCCCTATGGAATTACAAATGTTGAAACGCGAGCTGTGCGGGATGCAACAAGAAATGCCGGCGCGCGCGAAGTGCATATTATTGAACAGCCGATGGCTGGTGCGATAGGAATTCGTCTGCCGATTCATGATCCTGTCGGAAGCATGGTGATAGATATTGGAGGCGGAACTTCAGACATAGCTGTCATATCTTTAGGCGGAATTGTCCGTGGGAAAAATCTTAAAATTGCCGGAGATAAATTTAACAGCGATATCATTTCTTATATCAGAAGCCAATTCAAAATTCTTATTGGAGAAAAAACTGCTGAAAATATTAAAATTACCATTGGTTCTGTCTTGCCAAACGGCACGCCGATGGAAGCTCCTGTTCGCGGGCGAGACCTTATTACAGGGCTTCCAAGAGAGGTAATCATCACTGATGAAGATCTTCGTGCAGCCCTTTCTCCGTCTATTGATAGTCTTGTAGAATCTGTGAAAGAAGTGCTGGAGACTACTCCTCCAGAGATTCTTTCTGACGTAATGCACAGGGGCGTTTATCTTGTGGGCGGAGGCGCGCTTCTCAAGGGTCTTTCGGTTCTTCTTTCAGAACAGCTTAAAATTCCTATTCACGTAGATGACGATCCTTTGACTGCAGTTGCTCGCGGTACGGGTGTTATTCTCGAGGATTTGGAAAAATACCGAGAACTGCTTATTCAAAATGAAGATGAGTTGCCTCCAAAGAGATAATCTTGTGAATTAGCAAACTTACTCTTTTGAAAAAACTCGCGCAGGCTGGCGAGCCGAGCGGAGCAAAAATTCAGCAGAATTTTATGTCGTGTTTTTCAAAAGAGTAAGTTTGCTAATCTAAAATGGTTAAAGACTTCATATTTCAAAGTCAGACTCAGAATAAAGGAAGGAAAAATCGTCCTTGGTTTATTCTCCTTTTCTTTCTTATTGTCGTTACTTTTCTCTTAAAATTTTCTCCTCCGTCAATACTGACTCGCAGTTTTGTCTTTGTATCGAGGCCGATTCTTCTTCTCAAAAACCAAACTCTCCAGTCTGCTAGTGATTTCCTCTCGATTTTTTATTTTAAAAGTTATTTAGTAGATCAAAATAAAGCTCTCTCTGACAAACTCTCCAGTCTCGAGGGAGTTCAAGCAAAGCTCAAGCTTGAAGAAGATGAGAATGCAAGTCTCAAGCAGTCTCTTTCAGTACTTCCTGAACGGGCAGCTGATACGTTTCTTGCTGTTATTTTAAAGCCTCCGAGTTTTCCCTATGACACGCTTTTGGCGGATGGAGGAATGAATCAGAATCTTGAAGTTGGGAATCTGGTGTATGCAGGAGAGCATGTTTTAGTCGGCCAAGTAGAAGAAGTGTATGGAAAGACTTCTAAAATTAAATTTCTTTCTTCTCCCGGAGAAGTGACAGAGGCTTTTATAGGGCCGCATGCTCTTCCTGCCGAACTTCAAGGTGTTGGCGGAGGTAATTTTGAAGCAAAAATTCCGAGAGGGGCGGATGTTGTTCTTGGTGATTCAGTTTACATTCAAAATATAAATCGAGACCTTATCGGTACTGTTGGTACGCTTGATCCTGTTTCGAGCGATTCTTATGTTGGAGGAATTGTCGTTTCACCAGTAA
>JAQTTF010000043.1 GCA_028710915.1 Minisyncoccota bacterium
TTTCATGTTAAGCTAATTGGCAGAGTCCAATTAGATAGATAGAAGATTGGAACTAGTCAGGTCAATGTTTCCTACCTGCAAGAAAGGAAACGCCTTTAATAGGAGGGGAAATCCAAGATGACGGCCGATACCAGGCTCTGTGACTCCGCCAACGTAGAGAAGTGGGTCGAAGATGTGTTGCGCCCGCTCTGCAAAGACGGCGAACTTGACCGCGCAGTCAAGGTGGCAACTAAGGATGAGCAGCAGGCTGGCGATATCTACATAAATTGCTACCAGTTGCTTGTCGCCATGATCCAGGGAAAACCGGGGAGTGTGGATGTGCACACCCAGGAAGACAAGCCTAGTTTTCTGTTTGTAGCGAATCCTGGTGATCCACAGACGTTCCTCGAGATCCGCTGCGACCCGCATCCGGTCAAGCTGACGGTGTACGTGGATTAAATTCCGTGGGAAATGAGCTCAAATGTAAATCCGTTGGAGTGGAAAAAACCATTTCGACGGTTTTTTCTTTGTTTATATTTTGTCGCTGCTCCGGGGACAGGGTATCGGTCGTTACACGACCAGTACCCTGTTTGGATTTTCTTTCAGAAAATGCTCAAACAGGCTTCGATCCCTGCAGGGAATCTTCCATTACATGGACGGTATACCTTTTGGCTAAAATTTTGCTACGCAAATTTTATTCCTTAACAGAAAATGCCCTTACGGGCATTTTCTGTTTGATATCTACTAAGCTCCGGGGACAGGGATCGAACCTGTGACCAATCGCTTACGTTTATTCCACTATTACTAATGGCACGGACTATATCATCTCCCCTTGAAAGGGAGTGAGGGGCTTCGCGCCGCAAAATTTTCACGGAGCTACTCCTGAAAAGGATAGTCTCTACACCTTCAATCTCTCTCGAGAAAGCTCGGCTCGGGATTGCCCCAAAAGGGTTTCCCCGAATTCACCTCATTTTTCAACCAAAATTTCTTTTGGAAGCTGCAAGTATCCACCACCAACTTCTCGATGACAATTTGCACAAAGAAGAATGCATTTATCAAGTTCTGCTTTTACCTTTTCCCAAGAACGAGTATAACCCTTATCACCTATTCCAAAACTTTTTTCGGCTTTATTTAGATGATGAAGTTCTAATACTCCTGGAAAACGGTCATAACCACAGATCTGACATTTGCCTCCTTTATACTCGATTGCCATCACTTTAATTTTTCTGCGCCTTTTGGCAACAGCTTTAATCAAAGCTTCGCGTCGATCGGCGTATTTTCTATTATCTGGCATAGTTTTATTATATCAAACAATAGAAACGTCTACAGGCGACTGCTCTACCGCTGAGCTACCCCGGAGCTTAAAAGATATCAATTCACGACTTTAATTATAAATGAACTGTTCCCCATCATAGCAAAAGGTGGTTCACTTGAAAAGAAAACTCATAAAGAGAAAAAACTTATACGGGAGTCGGAATTAGATACCCTTGACAAGAACTAGAAAAATCGTATTCTGAATACGGAACCGAGAAGACTGTGTGCTTCTCAAAGGGGAAAACGGGGAGGACGTTGTCATGATGGACCAGCTCGAGGTGTACGATGAGTTCAGGGCTTTTTGGGAGAAGTGGCCCAAAGAGACAGTCTGGCACGAGACGGAGGCGTGCGGCGAGGGTGATTATATCAACTTCGCTTTTGAGATGGGGAAATGGCGGACTTTGGTCAGTCTGTTTGTGGGTCCGCGGGGCGGATTGCAACAACAGATTTACGTCCTGAACACTGCCAAGGCTGTCGATGCGGACAAGGTCGTCATCGCGGGAGCTTTGGGCGACCACGACGAAAAGATCTTGCCAGTGATCGATATGCGCGAAGAAATTGCGCGTGTCGGTCGCCGGGCGGCAATCCGGCTCTTTACCAAGCGGATGAAGACCTGCATGGAGGAGCTTACAGTCAAGTCCCAAGCGGACTTCGCGAAACTCCTCGGACAGCTCGAAACGAAGCCGGTTTCCATCACCTCAATGCGTGTCTGTACACCACGCATTGTCAGCCGAGGAGTTTCGGGCCGGGGGCAAAGCAAACAGCGCCGGAGCACTGAAGGGTATCAGCGCAAGCCCGCGCACCACTAATACACCACCCTACGCTTCAGAGCGTCGTGTGGTTTTTTTATTTTAGAGAGTTACAAGTGAAGCAATTGCGTCCCCTTCGCGAAGCTTCATGATACGCACTCCTTGAGTCTGTCTTCCAAGAGATGGAATTTCATTGATATCAGTTCGAATAACCTGACTTTTCTTTGAGATTGCAACGATTTCTGTTTCTTCCGGAGTAGTCACACGAGAAGCAATAAGTGCTCCGGTCTTCGGTGTAATTTTTGCAGTTTTAATTCCTGATCCTCCTCGTTTTTGAATTTTATATTCCTTGAGCGGAGTTCGCTTCCCATATCCGTTTGCAGTAATACCAAGAAGACTAGTATCCTTCGCTTCCGCGGTAATCACTTCGGCGGCAATAACAGCGTCACCTTTTGAAAGCTTCATCACTCGAACACCAGCGGCATTTCGTCCCATTACACGCACGTCAGATTCTTTAAATCGGATTGACTGACCTTTTGAAGTAGTAATAATTGCAGTATGTCCTTTGTCGACAAATGAAGCAGAAATAAGATCATCATTGTCATCAAGTTTGATTGCAATAAGTCCGCTTCGGCGCACCTCGACAAAATTTTCAGCAGCAACTTTCTTTCCAGTTCCCTCTTTGGTAACCATAAGAATTGAAAGCCCTTCTTTCTTTTTTACATCTTTCGGCATTGGCAAAACTGACGTGACTTTTTCATCCGGAGCAAGTGAAAGGAAATTCACAATTGCCTTTCCTTTTGTTGCACGCTTTCCTTCAGGAATTTCATACATTTTTATCTGATATGCCTTCCCTTTGTCGGTAAAGAAAAGAAGATCATCGTGAGTAGATGTGGTAAGGAACGTGGTAATAAAATCCTCTTCTTTGGTATCAAGATCCACTACGCCCACTCCTCCGCGTTTCTGCTTTCTATATTCATCGGGTGAAGTTCGCTTTACATATCCGCCAGCAGTAAGAACAAGCATGCTTTCCGTATCGGGAATCAAATCTTCCGCAGAGAATGATTTTGGATCGTGCTTTATGAGTTTGGTGCGTCGATCATCCCCATATTTCGTAGCAATTTCTTTAAGTTCAGTTTTTATGATAGTGAGAATACGGCTCGCGCTCTTCAAAATATCTTTCAAATCTTTTATGGTTTCCTGGACTGCTTTGAGTTCATCTTCAATTTTCTTTCTTTCAAGTCCGGCGAGTCGCTGAAGCTTCATATCCAAAATCGCAGTCGCCTGAATTTCAGAGAACTTATACTCCTTCATCAAATTGGCGTGAGCTGTTGGTGTATCAGCAGATTTTTTGATAAGTTTGATGATCGCATCAATATGATCGAGAGCTTTCGAAAGACCGAGGAGAATATGTTCTCGAGCTTCTGCTTGTCTCAAATCAAATTCCGTTCTTCGTCGAACAATAATCTTCCGGTGGGTGATGAATTCTTCAAGAATCGCCTTAAGAGACAAAGTTTGCGGAACTCCATGTACGAGCGCAACGGTATTAAAATGAAATGTATCTTCAAGCTGGGTATGCTTGTAGATAAAGTTCAAAACTTTTTCTGGATACGCACCCTGCTTAATATCGACGACAATGCGAATATCTTTTGCAGATTCATCCCGGAGTCCTTTTACTCCCTCAAGCTTTTTCTCACGGACCAAATCCGCAATTTTGATAATAAGCTCCGCCTTATTTACTCGATACGGAATCGAAGTAATAACAATCTGGAATGCTCCTTGTTTTGTCTCCACAATTTCCGCTTCGCCCCGGCAGACGATCGGGCCTTTTCCGTTGGCATACGCGTGTTGAATATCTTTCCAGCCAAAAATAAGTCCGCCCGTTGGAAAGTCCGGTCCTTTCACGAATTGAAGCAGATCTTCGGTGGTCGCGTCAGAATTTTCAATTAAGTGCACAGTCGCATCCACTACTTCGCGAAGATTATGCGGAGCGATGTTTGTCGCCATACCGACAGCAATACCAAGGGTTCCATTCAAAAGAAGATTTGGTACAGCGGTCGGAAGCACAGTCGGCTCTTTTCGAGTTCCTTCGTAATTTGGCCTCCACTCCACGGTTTCTTTATCAAGATCACGGAGAAGTTCTGCGGAAATTCGGGACATCTTTGCTTCTGTATAGCGAGGAGCAGCAGCGCCGTCTCCATCAATAGAACCGAAGTTTCCCTGGCCAATGATGAGCGGATACCGCATCGTAAATGGCTGGGTCATTTTTACGAGCGAATCATAAACGGCAATATCCCCATGCGGGTGATAATTTCCAGTAACATCTCCAGTAATCTTTGCAGATTTTCGAGTTTTTGCTCCGGAAGTCAAACCAATTTCATGCATGGCAAAAAGAATTCGGCGATGTACCGGCTTTAATCCATCACGGACATCCGGAAGAGCGCGCGAAGTAATAACCGACATGGCATAGTCCAAATAGGACTCTTTCATCTCAGTTGTCACGCTTCGAGAAACGACGTTTTTGTGCGCTTCGGGCACGTCTTTTGGCTCTATGTCTTTAGGCATTATGGAAGCTATTGTATCACTTTTCTACCTAAAAACCAAGCTGTTTTTTTATCACAGAATACTGATTGCCTATATTTTCAAACGCTTTTGTCGTCACTGTTTTCAGCTGTTCAAATGGAGGATTGGAGAGAGAAGCCGTCTCTGTATTGGGCGATTTGTTCTCGCTTCCGCGAGGCAGAATCCACCACGCCAAAATAAAGATAATCGTGAGAAGCGTTGTGCTTACCCAAAGAATGATTCTCCTTTGTCGTTCAGGCTTATTTCGTATTTTTTCGAGCCAGTCCATTTTGTAATTGAAAAATTACAAACTCTCTTTAAGAACCACAATTTCTCCCTCTTTGCCTTCCAAATCTTTTTTCTTAAGTGTTAGTTTTTCTTCAGTCTTTGCCCTCTCTTCGCCTTCTTCTTTGAGAAATGCTTTGAGAGCATTCACCTTCCCCACCAATCCGTAATGCATTGGAATAATAAGCTTCGGCTCGAGATTAACCGCAAGTTTGTGCGCGCCGGCAGGATCTAAGACTCCCTCTCCGCCAATCGGCAAGAATAAAATATCGATATCTTCCATTGCTTCAGTAATTTCTTTGGGAATATCCACTGTATCCAAGGCACCCAGAAAAACCATATTCATAGAGTCGAACGAAATCAGATAGACAGTGTTGATAATTTCTTTCCCGGGAGATATCGAGTAATGCGATGGTGAAGCAAAGCCTTTGATAAAAACTCCTTTCGTCTCGTATTCTCCAGGACCCGAAATCACGAGCGGTTTTTTGTCGCCAAATTCCATCTGCTCAACTCCGTTCATATCAGGATGATTTGTAGTCACAAGCACACAATCAGCGCCGAAGCGGGCGCCTTTATGTTTTGAATCTTTTGAGATTGGATTGATTGCAAGCGTAATATCGCCTTGCTGAATTTTGAAAAACTCGAGACCTTGGTATGTGATGATCATAGTGCAGTGATTGTAGCACAACCTTCTTTGAGAAAAAAGAAATCCGGGCGTATACTAAAAACTGGGGGCACTGCTGGCATCTATGTTGTCAGGCGAAGGCCAGTGTTCTTTTCACGTGAAGTCTGAAATAACTCCCTCCTGCATCACACAAGACGAACGGGCATGCTTTCTTGTGAAAACCGGGTAGCCTTCACCCGATTTTAGTACCCCCTCACAGGGTACTTGACAAAGAAAATGGGTATGCTACTGTTACACTAGGTAGTTACGAAGCG
>JAQTTF010000044.1 GCA_028710915.1 Minisyncoccota bacterium
ATACAAGGATGAGCGCCGACGTTCTCTTGAAAAACAGAACTCTAGTAGCGAAAGCGATACCACACACTCTCTTTTGAAAACGTAGTGAGGGGTTGTGCGAGGGTGTGAAAACAACCCGACGCTGGGGAGAGGATAACTTCCTCTCCCCAAATGGACGCGTGCAAGATGAACGGCTCAAATGGTGGAATTGAGCCGTTCATCTTCTGCACGCACACTGGCATCTAGGCGCGAGTAGCCCTAGCGGAAATGCCCGAGGCGGATGCCGAGGG
The DNA here is from genome assembly GCA_028710915.1 of Minisyncoccota bacterium. Taxonomy (GTDB): domain Bacteria; phylum Patescibacteriota; class Minisyncoccia; order Phycocordibacterales; family JAQTLZ01; genus JAQTLZ01. Next base: position 270 of record JAQTTF010000044.1, read on the forward strand.
TGTACTTAGTGAACAAGTACCACAGAGAAACAGATATGCTAAACTAAGCCCGAGTACCTTGTATTCGAGTTCCGTCGTTCTCCTCTTCAAAGGAGAACCCGCCCCCCGCCCGCCACTCCATTCCGAAAAAAGAAATCCGCGCGAAACAAAATTTGCATGGATGCATTTGTGGCTGGGCTGGGGGCGGACTGCGCGGTACTCCGCGCAGGACGGACGAGTTAGGGTTCGTTCGGATTTTGTTGGAAGAAAGTTCGAACTTCGTTCAGTAGTCTCAGCAAAAATTTCCGAAGGAAATTTTCTGCCCGAAGTAACGGGGGTTACTTCGGCAGGGACTCGAAGCCTGTTTGAGTATTTTTTCGGAGAAAAAATCCAAACAGGATACTGGTCGTGTAACGACCGAGATTCCAGGTCCCGCAGCTTTGGCCGGAAAAAACAGACAATAGGGACCTCCCTCTGGATTAAAGGGTGCACTGGTCGTGTAACGACCGAGATTCTCTGATAAATCATTCATATGGATATAAAAGAAATCGGAGCGCAATTCAGTTTGGTCGTTAAAAAAGCGGAACGTGTTTCGCACGCTATTCTTTCTGAAGTCTATATAATAAACGGGACGCATGTTCTACGCTCACGCGTCCTTGAGTCTGGCGTTATTGACCGATTTAAAAATGAGTGCGTCCTCATTGATCATATTCGTAGTCGCGTGCCGATTCAGTTTCCATCCTTAATAAGCACTAAGGACGGAACAAATCATTTGATTATCGACAAGTTTTTGTGGACGGCATATCCGCTCATACAAGGCGACATTCTTTGTAGTTGGTGGGAGCTCGAAAAACTCTCGCCCGAGCAGGAGAAAAACACTTTCGTTACTCTCAAAAAGTTGCATACAGACACAGCCGGTATACTTTCTGATGTTTCTGACATAACGCAATATCATTTTTTGAATGATGTACGACAGCGATTTTCTGACCCTGATCCATTGCTTAGCGAGAAAGAGAAAAAGCGTATCCAGCAATCGATAGATTATGTTGTTGCGCGCGAAGAACGCTTTGCTGAATCAGAAAAGTGTTTTGTCCACGGCGATTATCATCCTGGCAATACCATTTTTAAGGGCAGCAAAGTGGTTGGCCTCCTCGACCTCGATTGGTCACGAAAAGGTTATGGAATTGAAGATTTGGCTTACACTGTGATGATGTTTTTGCGAGACTACAGACTGCCGAAGTTTCTATTTAAAAAAGAGAAATTAGCAAATTATATAAAATGGTACGACCTCGCTCGTGAACAAGTGCGAGATCTTCACGAGTATCTCATTTTGTACACTTTCTATGATGTGCACTTATTTGATCGTCTGAGTAGTATTCCAGACCCAAAGAAATTTCGAGCTTTCCAGCGTGCTTTCTTAAATGAGATTTGTGAGCAATTTTGATTCACCTCTTAACTACACTCATTGAAATTACTTCAGAAATTGAGGATTTAATTCCCGGAAATGCTATACTTGATTTTATGAAACTACTTGTCTTAAACGGAGCTTCTTGTTCGGGGAAAAGTACTATTATAAAAAACATAATGAAAGAGAAAGAAGGCTATTTTCATCTTTCTTACGATTCTCTCAAGTGGCAATTTTCTAAGTATGTATCGGGTAAATACTACAAAGATATCCATATCATTATGTTATCTATTCTGGATGCGGTATGTAAATTAAAACACAATGTCATTTGTGAGGCATATCATAGAGAATCTCGAGAAAAACTCATTTCTTTGGCAAAAGAGTACGGATACCAAATAATCGAAATCAATTTGGAAGCTGACTTCGAAGTGTTATCAGAAAGATTTGAACAGAGGGTATCGGAAGCTTTGGCGAATCCTGAGAAAAGGGTGGCTAATCGGACTATAGAGAGATTCACAGAACTTTTTGATATATATCAAAAAGAAAAAAATCCGTCTGCTATTATTTTCAGAACCGATACCAAAAGTATAAAGGAAGTTTCTGATGCCGTAATTGCACTCTTGTAGATAATATGACAGGTCACAAAATAAAAGCCATAACGTTCGATTATGCTGGAGTCATTATGTTGTATGGAAACGGTGGTATGGTAGAGAGGGTTTCTAAGTTATTGGGTGTGCGGAGCGATATATTTAAAGAGGTTTATTTAAAACATAACCACTTATCGAATGTAGAGAATCTTGAATGGGGAGAGATGTTTTTAAAAGTTGTTTCTCATTTTGATAAGAGCAAAGAGATGGAGAAGAAAGTATTGGACCTGATCGAGGAAGACAGATTAAAAAGAAAGCTTAATACAGAACTCATCAATTTCCTTCCTGTGTTGAGAAATTTGGGTTTTAAAGTTGGAATTTTAAGCAATTATACGAAAAAGCTTAGAAAGATTTTGAATGACCAAGACATTACGAAATTAGTAGATACGATAGTTGTCTCAGGAGAAGTTGGTGTTCAAAAACCACAGAAGGAAATCTTTGAAATCTTGTTTCAAAGATTAGACGTAAAACCTGAAGAGACTATTTTCATTGATGATTCTGGAAATAGTCTGGCGACAGCCGCTGAAATAGGCTACACTCCGATTTTGTTCAAAAATAACGAACAATTAAGAAATGATTTGCAGAGATTAGGAATATTTCTGGGCACTTGAATTTTTTAAATACCGTTGTATAATAGAGTTCTGAATGCGGATATTCCTTATTCGGCACGGACAGACAACTGGCGATATAGAAAATCGCTACGGAGGCAGATACGATGATTATCTTACTGAAAAAGGGCGCGAGCAGGCAAAAGTCCTGGCTCGTTTTCTAAAAGATAAAGGCATAGAAGTAATATTTTCAAGTCCCTATGTTCGCGCCACAGAAACCTCTCAAATTATCGCTCGCGAGGCAAACTGCGAAATTATAATCAAAGACGATCTCCGAGGAAGAAATCAATACGGTTTTCTTTCGGGGGTCAGAAGGGAAGAAGCACAGGAAAAATATCCCAAACAGGTGGAACTTTTAAAAGACAGACTGAATGTGATTGAAGATGCGGAATCGTATGAAGATTTTCAAGAAAGAGTCACAAAAACATTTAAAGCGATTACGAATAATTCAAAATACAAAACTATCGCCATCATTGCCCACGGTGGGCCTCCTCGAGTGCTTTTTCGAGATATATTAAAGTGGGGCGAGATAAGTGAAATCGGTGATTGCGCGCTTGTTGAGTTAGAAAAGAAAGGAGATAGTTTTTCTCTGATTCGTTATGAAGGATTTGAACTAAATTTTCAACCCCCCGTTTGAAGGTTTTCTTAGACAAAATTTCAACATGCTAGACTCTGAAGCAAAAAGTATCTATACGGGAGAAACAATACGGACGACTCTTGAGTTTGAGCTTGAACGGATGAAGCAAATAGTCGCGAATAAAACGAAGACCTTTCGACCCGTCAAAAGACAGGATCTCTTGTCACAGATCTATCATATTTTCAAATCCTCTTCTAGAGTTGCGATAAATAAAGAAGAAGAGATAAAAATAAAACAGGTAATTTCGTATTACATTGAGAAGCAGGAACCAATAAAAGTATCATTTCTGTGGGCTTTGTTCTGGATGTCTCAGACTCCTTGGAAATTTGTCGACTATACGACGGTCGATCCACGTCTCGGCGATTACTGGATGTTTTACTGGCTGAGTCTAGTGAATAATAAAGTTTCGAAGATTTTCCCTCCAGGATGTATTTTTTACATCATCGACGAGTATGAAATGGTGAAAGAAATGGGTTTGACAAAAGTTGATGCGATGTACAGAAAAAGTTGCCTGTATCCCGTGTACAGTCAATTCAGCTGTATTCGAGTCATTGAAATACCGCATTTTTCCTCCCTGCCTACTATAGAGAAGTTGAATGAAAGTGAAGTCCTGGCTACCATTTTGTCGACTCCAAAACTTGTGAGTGCGATAGATCAGAGCTCCACCAAGGAACTCATGGATGTTTTTTACCATCATGGCGACAGAGATTTTGGTCATCTGAAGAGTCTGGTACCAAAAAATATCTGGTTGGCAGGAGAGCGTATAAAAACAAAAATGAATCAGCTAGCTGCGGCGCGCTGGACTACAGGATGGCTTGAAAAGGAAATTCTCGGAGGGGAACCTTATATCGACTCGGCAACGACGGATAAAGGCCGATGGTCGCCAAATGCTTGGCAATTTGCTATGCCTCAGCACGGCGGGAGTGTCCTTGATTACGATCAAGTCCGATCTCACTACTCGATATGCAATTTTCCGGAATATCGGCTTGTCGGAGAAAATAAGCCTGTAAAAATAATAAATAAGGATGGGAAAGAGTATGTATTTTATTGGCTTAAGGAACCGGATAAAAATGAGGGTCACTTCGCTGGTGGGGCTTGAAATTTTTGTAAGAGTCAAAATTCTCTAACTCATAGCTTGTAATTTTGTTATAATCTAGCGATGCAAAATATTCTCTCTAATCTGCCGAGTTGCGCAAATTGAAAGTCTAATATACGCAAACAATGAGTTCATCGACTCCAATTATATGTTTTGGCCAGCAACCCTGTGGATTTTTCCCGAAGCGATTTTTGTATGCAAAAATACAAACGGCTTTGAAATTACAAAAACAAATTGGAGGGAAAATTATATTTTTCTATCACGATTCTGATGCAGATTATCGCGAGACGATTACGATACTAGAAGATTTAAAAACAAAAGAAGTTGGGCGCTTAAATTTTACCCAAGAAAATAAGATTCAGAAAAAATATTCTCCGCTGTATCAGAAGAAAATTCCAGCTCCGTGGAAAGAAGAAACTTTGCGCAAGCTTCCTCGGTTTGTCAGTAAAAAATCAATCGATATTTTTAAAGAAGCGGCTGGGAATAACGCTGCTGATTTTTGTCTTGATATGTATAGGAAGATGGGGCTTCTTGAGGGAATTGAGGTAATGCGCTCATCTGATAAGGATTTTCGCACTTATGCTTCCGAGCTTTCTGAATTTTATGCAGATGTGCCGTATGAAGGAGAAATTGTGCGAGCAGAAATGCATGAAGGAAATCTTCGTCTTCACGAAGGTGGGGGAAAATATTTCACAATTCCGACGCCTTCAATAATTGGAAAATGGCAGAAGAATCCAGGACGTGACGAGCGTTTCCTATGGATGCAGTCTGTAATCCATAGTACTCACTATATTGCGGGGGCTGGTGAGAGCGAGTATCTGAAGAAGGAAGATTTTCCAGATGTAGAATTTGTGAATCGGGAAGCGATCGAAAAAAGCGATTATGCGTACATCGGAGAAATGTGATAGGGTAGTATTGAAATCAAATAAAATCATATGAAAAAAATACTTGTATTCGGTGCCCATCCTGATGATGTCGAATTCGGCTGCGGCGGACTTCTCATAAAAGAGATAGAAAATGGATCAAAGGTGAAGATCGTCGTCTGCTCGCTTGGAGAGGCGGGGACGAATGGCACACCGGAAGGGCGAAAAAACGAAGCGGAAGAGGCGGCAAAATTCATTGGCGCTGAAATAGAGTTTAT